>CAZEWV010000020.1:0-17630 GCA_964516025.1 uncultured Eubacteriales bacterium | reverse complement strand
ACTGTGTGTTTCTCCAGTACAGGGGCGAACCCCATCATCTCGGTAAATATGCGAACAAACTGGATTATTCGATCAGGATGAGGGAATACTTTGATTTTTACCTGAAAGGCAAGTCCGCGCCGGACTGGATTACTAAGGGTGTTCCCTATCGGGGGAAATAGGCATATGGCCTGAAAAACTCAGGGAGACATTCATCTCTTTTGGGCAAATTGTGCGGAGTTCTGCCGCTCGAAGAACAGGACGGAATCGTTCTTCGAATTTTCCTCTAATCTCGATTCGGACAATGCTGTTAGGATCAAGTTTACCCAAAGATTTTTTCAGGAGACACCGGAGTCCATAGGGATCTAATCCTGTGAGGTTGAAACCGACCTTTATCATAGGCCGGGTTAGAAGCTCATGGAAATGCCACCGGGATAAAAAACGGCCATTTGCATCTGACGAATCGATTTCTAGGATTAAATAGCCTTTGGGTTCTTCCTTTTCGGCAAAGGATGTCCGTTCGATCGATCCCGGATATAAAATGGGCACTTTCAAGGGCAAACCCTTCAAGTCGGAGTTTAGGACCTGGAAGCGGTGTACATGTCCTGTGAGGACCGCTTGAAATTCAGTTGGTATGTCTGATGTCTTGATAACATCCTCTCCATTCCGGAATGTGTAATTGTTTGGTCCGACTTTGGCTCCCTCGAAACAGTGATGCACACAGAGAAGACTGGAATGGCAAAATTGTTTGGCTTGTCTCCAGCCCGTCTCTTCCAATAGGCGCGAAAATTGTTTCCGGACATTATATCTCCAGTAGGGGAATCCCGATAGAGCCACTGTTGTTGCTCGACTTTTTAAGAAAAATGTTGTGGGTTTGGAAAAAATATGGATGTTCTTATGAAGACAAAGAAGTCCAAAGGGGATACGAGAGCGTTCATGATTTCCCGGGACAAGATAGATTTTCACTCCTCCGTCGGCTATGTCCTTTAAGGGTGCAAACGCCATATCCACAAGCCTGGCAGGAACCTTGCTCCGGAAAAGAATGTCTCCGCCGTGGACAACTGCATCTACTTCTCCTCTGCGTGCCGGCTCTAGAGCCCGTGTGAAATTCAAGAAAAAATCCTCACCCCTGCGTCTGCGTTTGACACGGGGACGGAAGGGATAATCAAACCCGAGATGAGTGTCGGCCAGAAATAGAATGCGGACTAGACCCATTTGAGAACTTCCCGCAGCTGTTCGGATTTGAGTAACAGTTTTGGTCCAAATCGCAGTGTTACGGTCCTGTCCTCTTCGAGAATCCGTCTGACTTCAGTGGTGAGGATCCTTAAGCGGTCATAGGTGAAAACATCAAAATTTTGTTGTTTTGTTAAAGAGGATTTCCTGTGTCCGGTGGGTAGTGGGATTTCTTGAGAGCCAGAGATGGGATCTTTGAAGCTGGGCAGGCCGTTCTTAAAAACAATAAGGTTTTTCCTGTTCATACCTTTCTCGTCTCTCTCCCAAATCAGAGTGGATTCCGTAAAGAGGTATAACCATCTCGTCCGGCGAATTTGAAAGGAACCAACTCTAATGATGTGAAACAAGGACTTAGCTACACTTTCCGGAGTCCAATGAATGGATAATTTTTTTTTCATTTTTTTTGGAGTATCGGGTTCTAAAACGAGTGTGTCCGCCTCTGTTTCGGCTTGAAGCCGTTTTTCAGCTTGCTTGTCCAGTTTTTCCTTCCATAGTTTGGTTCCCATTTTTAACAGCGAAAAGAATGTGACTGGAAATTTTAAGAAATCGAGGTTTTGCTTTTTAAACTCTTTTATTCCTTTAATAAAAAGGAGGGGCTCAGGAGCATATTCTTCAGAAGTAGCTAGAGTTTTATTTATGATATCCGGTGTGAAAAGAGTGATTTTTCCGTTGAGAATATCCATTATAAAAGAGAGCGGCTCAATATATTTTTTTGAGGGGAAAGGGCCGATTCTGAATTGGTGATCCGGTTTTTGACTAAAGTGTTTAAGATCTCTCGTTGAAAAGACGGGGCCATCATCGGATAAACGGAGAGCAATGTTGAAGGAGGGAGCAAACACTTTTATCTCATCCGATTCCTTGAGTGCGGCTTCGAGTGCTGTTTTTGTCACTGAAAACGTTAAAAATTTTGCCTGACTCAGCATATCCAGGATGTGCTCGCTGTGTTTTCTTCCCTGGTGAAAATAGCTGTTCACTCTGTGCTTGAGAGACTTCGCCTTGCCAATGTAAAGCAGGTCTCCGTTTGACCTGAACATTCTGTATATGCCGGGCAAAGCGGGTAGTCCCTGCCGGCATTTTTTTGCCATTGGATACTCACGTTTTGGTCTTAATCGGTTATTGGAGGAGGAGTTTGTGTTCATCCATTTGAGTAAATCATCTAAGCTTGAGTGTCCCTCCTGTTCTTCGAATAGTCTCACAATGTGAGACCAGATGAATGCTGTTCCAAGGACATGATGGAGGCTCCGCCTGGTTTCGGGGAGCGGTTGGCCGAAATAGCCGGCTACGGCTCGCAGCCCTTTCCTCGGCAGTCCTGGGAAAAATCGTTTGATAATCTGATGCGTACAGATGATGTGAAAAGGAAAGGTGATGTCGGGATTAAATATTTTGTGGAAATATTTAAGATAAGGAGTTTCATAGCGGGCATAATGAATGATCGTTGGACAGACAGACATGTTGTTTAAAGCGGCCGTCTCCTGAACGGCTGCCTGAAGCTTGGGCCAGATATCTGGTAATTCATGTGCAGATAAAAAATCTTCAAATTGAATACCGGTGATTTTCCGGATTGGACTGGAGAATTTTGTGCTGTCCGGCACCTTTAATAGAAACGATTCGGTTCTTTTTTCAAAATGGTTTGAAACAAAGGTTTCCGAGGCCTTGGTTTTGGCCCATCCGATTTCAAACACGGCTCCTTTCGTGGGATCGCTGTGCGTCGCCTGGCAGTCGAGGACAACAACTTCGAGGTCTTGGAGTGGTTGGCCTTTTTTTTTCATTGGCTGGGGAATTTCCAGAATTCCTGAAAAATTCGTTTCATGTGTGTATTGCTTCCGACACAACGTGTTCGCCATTCCTTAGGAAAAAGGGAATTGTATTGAAGCTGTGAATATCTTGAATCAATGAGAAGAACGGCTCCTCTATCCTTTTCTGAACGAATAACACGACCGGCCGCTTGAAACACACGGTTTATGCCTGGATAAAGATAGGCATACTGGAAACCCGGTTCGTTGTGGATCGTGAAATGATGTTTGATCAATTCCCTTTCAGGTGATAATCCCGGAAGGCCCACTCCCACCACCGCGGCTCCGGAGAGACGGTCCCCACGGAGATCGATCCCTTCGCCGAATATTCCTCCCATCACTACAAAACCGGCGAGAGTTCGGCTGTTCTCCTGGGCAAAATTTATTAGGAATTCATATTTCTCATCTTCAGTCATGCCGGCCTTCTGCACGAGGATTTTATGATGGGAATACGCCTGCCTATAGAGAGGGAGGATCATGTGCATGTATTCATAGGAAGGGAAAAAAACAAAATAATTCCCCGTCTTTGTGTCGATAAATGTGCCGAGTGTTCTGGTGAGAGAATCCTTGGTCAAAACTCTCTTTTTGTAAAGCGTCGAAATCGATCGGGCCACACAAAGGCAGAGGTTTTGAGAGGGAAATGGCGAAGCGAGGATACGCTTGGTGATCGAATCCCTGCATCCGAGAACTTTGGCGAAATATGAGATAGGTGTGATAGTTGCGGAGAAGAAAACGACAGATTTGGCTCTTTCCAATGCAAGCCGCAGACGGTCAGAAGGATCGATACAAAATAATTTTAATCTCAATTCGCGGTCTTTTTTTTTTATACACGTTGCATAATTATCATCGAACATCTCTGCAACATTCAGGAACCAATGGGTCGAGAAAAAAATATCGATCCAATCCTTATAACGAGGAGATCGAGGGAAATCCAAAATCCAGTGTTCCAATTCGAGACAGAACCGTCTAAGCAGAGGAAGCAGTTCTTCGGGTTTGTCCTTGTCCCATCGAAATGAGTCTTGAGGTTTGAGCTTGTCTCCAAAGTATTTAAACTTTTTGCAGATATCATCGGCCAACGTGAACAGTTTGGCTTCCTTTTTTTTTAACGACTTTTTCAGTTTGAGATAGGATGACCTTATAATTTGTGACGAATACATGTCCCGTGATCGATCGACGAGATTATGAGCCTCATCGATCAGAAACGTGTAGGCTTCGGAATTTGTCGTAAAATATCTTCTCAGATAGACTCTCGGATCGAATACGTAATTGATGTCACAGATAATGCAGTCGGCCCACATAGACAACTCCAGCGATAACTCGAATGGACAGAGAGAAAAATCGAGGGCCATCGCAGCTATATCTTCCATTGTGAATGTGTCACGTGAAAAAATAGCGTCTTTGGCTTTTGGCAGTCGGTCATAGTAACCGCGTGCAAATAAACACTCATCACCCGTGCAGTTTTTTTCAGGATTAAAGCAGATTTTTTCTTTGGCTGTCAGGAACACTGATTTGATTCTTAATCCTTTTGCACCGAGTTCGCGCAGAGTTTTTTCTGCGATTTTATGTCCTGTGGATCTGGCTGTTAGGTAAAAAATCTTTTGTGTGTGGCCTTCCGCTAGGGCCTTGATTGCGGGATACAGCGCAGCAACAGTCTTTCCGATTCCTGTCGGAGCCTGGATCATCAATTGTTCCTGATGTTTGATGGCGTTGGCAACATCGGCAATCATGTCGATCTGTCCGTCTCGGAAAAACTGGTATGGAAAATTTGATCTTGAAATCCGGGCATCTCTTTCTTTGTGCCAGAGTTCAATTTTATCCAGCCATTCCAAGTACAAAGCGATGGTGGCCTGAAGAAAGATGTTCAGTTCTTCGGCTGTAAACTGTTTGTAAAGAGTTTTTATCTTTTGGGTTTCGACCTGGAAATACGTGAGCTGGGTAAAAAGTTCACTGAGATGGCGATCGTGTGCAAATATGGCCGCATATATTTTGACCTGTGCCCAGTGGAGAGCTCTATTTTTTTTTATGAAACTTTCGAGTTCTGTGGTTGTTGTTTTGATCTCTTCGATGACAATTTGATCCTCTCTTTCATAGATTCCATCAATGCGCCCCTGAATATGGAGAATGACGTTTTCACTTTCCGCACGATAATCGATACTTACTTCCGCCATATAAGATAAAGGTCGGGAGTCTTGTATTTTCTGGTGAGCCCTGATGCCTTGAAGTCCGGTAAGTTTCGACAATTGGCCAAAGGAGAAGAAGATGTCTCCCCGCCGGTAAAGATGTTTGACCAGCTCTTTTACAGAAATGTGAATGTGTCTTTTCAATGCTCTCAGCGTATGATGATTGTATGTTCACCATTTTGTACACCATTATGAAAATAAGGTCAAGTGTTATATATCTTTTTTAAAGATCTTTTCTATGGTATTAATTGTGGCGTGTTCAAACTCTTTGACCGCTACATTTTAAAAGAGATCTTCTCTCCATTTATTATTGGCCTTTTTGCCTACACTTTTGTTCTTCTGATGAATCAAATTCTGGTTTTGTCCCAGATGTTCATTGAGAGGGGGCTCACTCTGAAAGTGATCTTAGTTCTGCTGATCTATCTTATCCCTTCCACGATGGCTTTTTCTCTTCCAATGAGCGTGCTTTTGGGCATCCTGTCGGGATTGAGCCGGATGTCCTCCGATATCGAGGTTACGGCCCTCAAGACATTGGGAGTCAGCTACAAGAGACTTGTCCGGCCGCTGCTTGTATTTGCCTTCTGCATTTGGGTTCTTACGTCTTACCTGTCGCTCTATGTAGCGCCGCATGCCAACCATAAATGGATGCAGACTTTTTTTAATTCTGTGTTGAGCCAGGTTCAGCTTAAGATTAATCCCAGACAGTTTAATGAAACGATCCCCAACACTATGCTCTTTGTCCAGGATGTCACGCGAGACAATGAATGGCAGAATATTATTGTGTATTTTTCGGAACCGCCGGAGGAACCTCTGCTCATATATGCAAAATCGGGAAGAATCAACTTCTACCCCGAACAAAAAAGTGCCTATCTAGAGTTGTTCGATGGTTATCAGCATTCCTTTTCCCTGACCAATCCGGAAGAGCATTATAGGGGTTTTTTGTTTGGGAGCATCCGAAAGAGTGTTGATGTAGGGAGTTTTTTTCAAGACTTTTCCGAGAAAAAACGTGTTCGGGAAAAAGACATCGATGAGCTAAATGCGGATGTCCGGGTGCTCCGGGAAGAATTGAACCAGTTTACTCCTGAAGAGATTGAAGGTGTTGAGTACCTGCAGAAAAAGAGGATCTACACCTCTCACAAGATCGAGATTCACAAAAAATATTCTATTCCTTTTGCCTGTTTTATCTTTGCCCTTCTTGCTTTGCCACTTGGTGCGACCACCAAAAAAGGCGGTCGCACGAGCGGTTTTACAATCAGCATCGGCATTATCATCATCTACTATCTCTTGATTACAGCTGGAGAGCAGATGGCCAGGGATGGGAAAATTTCCGCCGAACTCGGAATGTGGGGACCAAACATCATTTTTGGTATTGGTGCCATATTCATCTTTTTCATATCGTCAAAAGAATCCTTTCGTTGGCCTTTTTCCTCCTTGTTCCGGTTGAAAAGGAAAGAGAAGCTCCTAACGAATGTGAAGACCGGGCCGGTGCGGCCAAAGAGATTACGTTATTTTTTACGTTTCCCCAACATTTTAGACCGCTATATCATCAAGAAATTTTCGTCCATTTTCTTATTGATTTTTTTCAGTTTGATCTCTGTCTTCATTATCATAACGTTCTTTGAACAGATCGATGAAATCTACGCGCATAATAAAACCATACTCGAATTTTTAACTTACCTGATGTACAGGATACCCGAATTCATTCACTACACCCTTCCTATCGGTGCTATGGCTTCGTCCCTTCTCTGTTTAGGATTCCTGACTAAGACCAATGAAATCACGGCCATGAAAACCTGTGGAATGAGCGTCTACCGCATCATTGCTCCCATCGTGCTCCTCTCGTTTTTGGTCTGTGTGGGGTCCTTTTATCTTCAAGAATACATTTCTCCTTATACGAATAAAAAAGCCGAGGAAAAATGGAATGAAATTATTGATATCCCTCCTCGAAGCTACAGCCAATTAGACCAACGATGGGTTATGGGAAAAGAAAGGAACCGCATCTATTACTACAGACATTTTGATCCCAATATCCCCGCCTTCAGTGACCTCTCAATCTATGAGTTTGAGCCGGATTCCTGGTCATTAAAAAAGCGGTATTTTGCAGAGAAAGGATATTTTCAGGAGGGGAAACTTCTCTTAGTGAATTGCTGGTACAGGGATTTTCAAGATAACAGGCCCACTAATTTTGAGCGCAGGGAGACACTGGAGCTTCTTGATGCTGAGGATCAGAGATATTTTATCAAAGAATGGAAAGACTCCGATCAGCTGAACTTTGGAGAGCTTTCCGCCTATATCGATGATATAGAAGAGAAGGGATTTGAAACCGTCGAGTACAAAGTGGATTTGAACTACAAGGTGTCTTTTCCTCTTGCCGGTCTGGTTATGACGCTCCTTGGGATTCCCTTTGCATTTTCTATGGGGAAAAGAGGGGCTCTTGTAGGCGTGGGCCTGAGTCTTTTGTTTGCTATGATCTATTGGGGGGCCATGGGGATTTTCAAAAGCCTTGGGTACATCCACTTCCTGAGTCCATTTCTTGCTGCATGGGGACCCAATCTCTTTTTTGGATTGATAGGACTCTACCTGCTTTTTAATCTGAAAACCTAGTCAAAACGGAAAAGTTTTTTTGCTGGATTTTCCTCAGTTTATTGAACAATCCTTTAGGGTGTGGTATGTTTATCTTTAATGTTTGTTCTTAAAAACTGCTGAAAATGAGACGAATTTAAGGCAGTAACTCCCAGAACTTTCTCGCCTCCTGGGATTAAAAGATTGGAGTTTATGAATGGATAAAAAGGAAATTTTGAAGACATCGAAGGAATATGAAGACTCGCTTAAAGCGATGAAGCCGAACATCATCAAAGATAAACTTCTTGCAAGGCCATATGAAGATGAGGATATTCAAAAAGGAATGAATGTCGTCTCTTTAAGTTATGACTATGCGCAAGATCCGAAATATAAAGATCTGATGACCGTTGAATCACCTCTAAACGGAAAGATCATCAACCGCTTCAATAATATTCCTCAAACAAAAGAAGAGCTAACCACTCGACTGAAAATGATATATACGCTTTCAACAGAGGTGACCTGTGCACAAAGATGTGTTGGCGGCGATGCACTATGGGCCCTGTTTATTGGTACAGTTCAATTAGACAAGAGCAACAAATCCAAAACGGATTACCACCAGCGCTTGCTCAAGTATCTTCGCTATATCCAAGATAATGATATTGCCCCTGCTGCGGCGGTGACCGATGCCAAAGGCGATAGAAGTCTGCCTCCCTCACAGCAGGAAGAAAAGAACAGCTATGTCCATATCGAAAAAGAAACCGAGGATGGAATCTATGTCAGCGGCATTAAAAGTCCGATCACGATGAGCTTATATGCGGAAGAGATTATCGTGCTTCCCGGATTACAGTACTCCGAGAGCGACAAGGACTGTGCCGTGGCCTTTGCCATCCCAGGGGATGCAGAAGGGATTGAGAGATATGTCCTGGGTCCTGATGTGAGCTCTCTCTGCGGGGAATATTGCCCGGCTCACGGAACAAAATATTTGAACAAAGAAGGAATGGTCATATTCAATAATGTCTTTGTCCCCAATGAAAGAATTTTCCTGCGCGGAGAACACAGGTTTGCGGCGACATTCGCCAATTTATTTGCCACTTTGCATAGGTTCGCCTATCTGGCATGCAAACCGGCCATTTACGATATCATGACCGGAACCGCGATGTTGATCTCGGAATACAATGGGACAAAAGGAACATATTTCTTAAGTAATACCTCCGAAAAAATATTTGAGATTTACCAGCAGTCGATTGTAGTGAGCGCGATGGCCAAATCCGCAGTTGCGGCAGCCCAAGTCACTGAAAGCGGAGCCATGCTCCCAGATCCGGTTTACTCCAATATGGGGAAATATATGGCCAGTGAATATTTCCCCAAAGCAATCAGCATTCTTCAAGACATGTCCGGAAATTTACCAACAAATCTTCCCTATCCGGAACTTCTTAGGAGTGAAGAATATGGACCCCATGTTAAACCACTTTTTGCCAGGAAAAAAGGGATTTCTGCCGAAGATCATTACAAGCTCAATGAATGGATCCGGGTTTTTTGTGCCTCTAATGAAGCAGGACTGCTGCAGTTTGGATCCAAACACGGCGGAGGAAATGTAGAGGCTGAAAAAGTTGCCATTTATGGGAACAGTTTAAGACGAATGTCCGAGTGCAAAAAGATGGTGAAGAAATTTGTCCTTAATAAATAAAAAAACTTTCAATTTGAGGATCAGCCGTGACAGTTGAAATTAGAGAAGCCCGGAGTTTAAAGGATCTCAAAAAGTTTGTCCTCTTTCCTTTCTCACTCTATAAAAACAATGAATATTGGATCCCTCCCCTGATAAAAGAAGATCTCCATACTCTAAGGTCTGATAAAAATCCATCTTTTGATCACTGTGAAGCGGTTTATTACCTGGCGTACAAGAACGGTAAAATTGCCGGAAGAATTGCCGGCATTATCAACCGGAGCTTTATCGAGCTCTGGAAGAAAAAATATGCCAGGTTCTGCTGGCTTGACTTCATCGATGATGAAGAGGTTTCAGCGGCTTTGCTTAAGAAAGTCGAGTCGTGGGCTCAGTCGAAAAGTATGGAAGCTCTTTTAGGCCCTATGGGTTTTACGACTTTCGAACATCAGGGAATACTGATCGAGGGATTTGATGAGCTGCCGACTTTTCTTTCAGCGTATAATTACGACTACTATCCAAAACATATGGAAAAATTGAAATATGTAAAAGAAGTCGACTACTTAGAATTCGAAGTGCAGACACCTGAAGCCGTTCCGGAAAAAGCAGTCCGGATCGGCAATATTATTAAGAAGAGGGTGAAAGTCAAACTCTTCAAGCCCACATCGAAAAAAAAGCTTTTGCCCTATGCCAAACAGGTGTTTGATGTCATCAATGCGGCCTACAGTCCGCTCTTTGGTTTTGTGCCCCTGACAGAAAAACAAGTTGATCTTTTAGTGAAAAAATTCGTTTCTTTTATTCAGCCGGAATACGTATCGATCGTGCTCGGAGAAAATGGAAAAGTGATTGGATTTCAAATCTCTTCTCCTTCGCTTTCTCGAGCCTTTCAGAAAGCCAAAGGTCGATTATTTCCGTTTGGCTTTATTCCCATTTTAAAGGCGTACAAGAAACCCGAGTGTTTAGATATTATTCTCGTCGGAGTCCACCCTGATTACCAGAACAAGGGGATCAATGCGATTTTCATGACTGACCTGACAGAAACATGCATAAAAAAAGGTATCCAGATCGCTGAATCCAATGCCGAGATGGAAGAAAATGAGAGCGTTCAGAATTTCTGGAGATATTATGATGCCAGGCAGCACAAGAGAAAGAGAATATATATAAAACATCTTATGGAAGAATCGAATTCTCTTTGAAATGCTCCCTTACTCCTAGACGACGAGGGCTCTTTACTCCCAGTTATCAAGAATTTTTTATCATCCGGTTACGGCTTACTCTTCAACCATTTCGTCAATTCAGCTTCATGGTGTGGGCAGAATTCTGGGCCGGTTTTAAGTTGAGCATGAATCAACTCTTCCTGCCAGTGTGCGTTAAAGAGCCGGCAGTTTTTATCGGGACAGAAAGCTTCCCCGGTGACATGGTAAAACCATGACTGCATGAGGTAACCCTTCATCACTTCAGTAAGCCGCTCATCTTCATGGTCGATAAACCTGCCCCGAAACCGTTCTTTTAACTCGATCATTACTGCATCCGATGGTCCTAAGTAGCTTAAACGCTGCTTTAAGATATAAAACTCCTTGGGTTTGGCCGGGGCTTCGATAATACCGGTCGTGGATATAATGCAGGGATAGCTGTTTATGCTCACTCGGGCGTGGTACCGGTGATCATCCGGGTCAAAAGTTCCGAATAAACGGTTAGTGAAAACAATGTGCAGATGCTTTTCTGAAAACTCAACTGGAGAAATTGGCTTTTGTAAAAGTAAACTCAGCTCAAAACCATCATATAGGATGCCAAAGGGCCTTGCTTGCGGTTTTTTAATTCCTCTTTTCTCAAAGTCGATTTCACCGGGTAGAGGTTCACTAAAGGAATTGGAATGATTAGGATTTCGGACTCTTAGCCCTGCGATTTGATGTGCCAGATGTTCTATTGATTTTTCATCGTGAATTTTATTGAAATGGGCATAGAAATCCCCGCGTATGTCTACTTCTGTATTGGGGAACATTCCCTGAAGATAAGTAACGAGTTCAGAAAAAATTAATGTTTCTGCAGCCCCATCATTATATAAATGAATATATGCAGGAACGGAATTATCCATGTGGATTAATCATGCCTATTCTCTTATATCACCTTTTTTCATGAATAATTCAGGATAGTTTTTCCAGGCAAATTTCGGCCGCCCGCCGGCCTGAAACCAGCATAGCTCCGAAGGTGGGACCCATGCGCGGCAGACCATAGGTGGTTGATACGGCCATTCCGGTTACGATCAGACCCGGATGAGCTTCGCCTGTGTGCTCCACGATCAGATCCTCAGACCGCTCGACCCACATGGCGCCATAACCTTGTGTTTTGATTGCACCGCGTTCTTCAAGTTTTTTTACCACAACCGCGTCATGTCCACTGGCATCAATCATCATTGTCGATTCTATAGCCACAGGATCGACGCAGGTGATTTCTCTCGGCAGAGCCGATATAGGAGTCCAATTGATTACAGCACCTCCGATTCTTCCTCCTTCTCGAATCACGACATCATCAAATTTTGTCATATTGGCAAATTTTACTCCAGCGTCACAGGCGGCGGCTATGAGTTTTGAACATGCATGGGGGCCGTCGGCCAGGAAGAGACCTTTTATAGCCTCCTGATAGGGTATTCCCAGTTCATCCAGATGTTTTTGAGCTGGCGCTCTTATCGTAACCTTGTTCATTAAATAACCGCCTAACCAGAATCCGCCGCCAAGGTAATTGTTCTGTTCGACAATCAATACCTTTTTTTTATGCTTGGACAGTTCCATACCTGCCATCAATCCGCTGGGTCCGGCTCCGATAATGATTACATCACTTTCTGTATACTCTTGAAATTGCCGCAAAAAACCGTCAACTATGGCGCGGGTGACTTCCTTTTCTCCGATGGGTTCAAATTTAACCATATTTTTTCTCCTGACTCCTGAAATTGGATTTTTTGAAGATATGTCCTGCTCGTCTTTTATTCAGTGAAATAAAAATTTATTCTATACTTTTTATGCATGATATTTCAAGAAACTTATATAACCTCTGGGACGGATCCTGTTCGTGCACCGAAGCCGCTTGATTATGGCTTTGAAAATCAACGAGGAACATCTAATGTATTTCAATTCTGTCCAGAAGAGCTGCAGTTTTCCACCGCAGTGAAAAAACAAAGGGCAAATGATATTCAAATCTTAGAGTGAGAATATTCCTGTCTTCCTTTAGCCGGATGTCTTTAAGTGCTAGGTCTATACGATTTTCTCCATCCTCCATTTTATATTCCTGGAGTAAAACATCGTTCATTTCTACTTTGACTTTTTGAGAATTCTCTCCATACCAATAGGGAAGATTGAACTGAAACGGAGAATAGATATAAAGTTGAATTCGAGTGTCTTCATTCAGTTCATTGTTAATCTCAAATCTTGCTTCCTTCTCGCAGATTCTTAATCTCTTCTCCTCAAAGTCAGTGAGCGGGCCAACGCCAGATAAATAAACGATGTTTTTCCTCCTAGTCTGATCCTCATCCTCTGGGAGGGAATAAAATATCTCCTTCTCTGTCATCGGAATTTTCAATCCCCTGTAGTCGAAATAAGATATTATTTTGAATGACTCTTCGTCTGGAAATGGAATTTTGATTTCGATCTCTTCCTTATTCCAGGAAAAAGCCTTGAAGGCTGAGCTGTAATCAGGGATCTCAACATGTGCCATCAAATGGAGGTCCTTAACCGGTTTGTTATTTTTAAAAGTTAAGTTGAGATATCCATCTGAATGTCTGATTTTGGTCAAATCAAAATCAGGAAGATGGGGAGGCACTAAAGAATCCAAGTCAAAGATAGGGGGAAAAACTGTACTTTCCACATCATAGATGAGCAGAGAATCTCCGGTCTTCTTGCTCCTATACTCAATTTCGAATGTCTCAAGGAGATAGATCAAACGTTCTGCGAGGTTAGCCTCATACGAACCCTCTCCCTGAAGGAAAATAAAATTGTTGTTTTCTCCTCGATTGTAATAATCCAGACGGTAAGGAAAATATCTGTTTTGGGCCCAAGAATCGACGATGATTTTTTCTTTGGATAAAGCGGATATCAAATAAGCACTCCAGTATTCGCCTTGCCAGTAACGTTTCCCTGTCTTCTCAAGTGTGGTGATGACCTCCCGTAACATCCGATCAGTTTCCCGATTGTTTTGATAACCCCACATTTGCTCTTTAAGATTGCCAAAAAAGAAAAGTGACACAAAGAGCAAAAAAATAACAAAATATTTCACTTTTGACTTGATGAATAAAAAAATCGAAAAAAGGAGGATGGGCAAACAAAAATAGAGGGGATAAAGATATCTTATCACAACCGCATTGTTGAAGTCGGATACAAGATACATGGTTAGAAAAAGAAAGAAAAAGATGGAATAGAGGCTTTGGGGTGCCAGTGTTCTCTTCTTGAACGAGAAAAAGATCAATGCACAAAATCCCAGAAAAATGAGGACGAGGAAGACGTAATTCAAAGGGGTTTCCTTGAGAAATAAAAGTTCCTGGATAAGATCAATTGCTACTTGAATCCTTGCCCCGATAAGGAGTTTTTTTTCACCTGGCACAAGAAATTCCACCAAGGTAAATCCTTCTAGAATTCCATGGATCCAAAACGGAAGGCTGCCAAGAAAGGCAAAAACAAAAAGAGTAGCATATTTTTTGAGGTGTAGCCTGAATTTCCAAACCAAAAAAATGGAGGCTGTCAAAACAAAGGCTATCAATATTGGATGAGTCCAGAAAGACAATCCCATCAGGAAGCCCAAGATTGGGACGAAGACAGGCCTGTCTTTATAGGTTATGAGATAGGCAAAATACAAAAGAAGAGTTCCAAGCAGCAAGGTTAAGGAAAAGGGTGCCGTGTTGAAAAAACTGACATTCACAAGATGACCAATGGGAAGACAGTAGAAAAGAGACACAAAAAAAGAAAAATCAAACGAAAAAATCTCCTTCAGCAACACAAACTGCACAACGATAAATGCGAGGTAAAACAGTAATGTTGAAAGTTTAAGGAGGAAAACAGAATATCCAAATAAAAAAAACAATAAGGCGAAGAAATGTTCGGAAATAGAGCCCAAATAAAGCTGGCCGTAGTAATAGATAGGAGGAAGTTTCCCTTCGGAAATATGTTTCGCCATCAAAGCAGACACGGCATGATCACTCGAATAAAGCCCAAAATTATGGATGAGAAAAGGAATACGAAATCCGGTGGCCAAAAGAAGAAGGACGACGATGGCAAGACAAACCTTGTTGACTTTCGGTCGGGATAGTCTTATGGCTCCTTTCTTTTTTTTTCGGATGATCAGCTTGAAAGAGAAGATGAGAACAAATAGAACGAGGGGTATCAAGGGGGAAATTTGGAACCTTCTGAAGGAGGTAAAGTTGTCTTTAAACCAGATAAAGACTAGGCATCCAAAAATGAACCAAAGAAGATAATTTAAAAATCGTATCAGTCTTTCCTTAGAGTCTGCATTGTGCCGACTGAATATCATTGTGTGTTGCCTAATGGTTTTGCGAGGCGCGGAAAAAAGAATATCACAGTCAAAACAATCGGGTCAACTTGAGACGGAAGCCGTCGTCAGCCGAAAACATCTCGCCTAAAAATCGAATTCTCGTTGAATTTCTTCTTTACTGGATATAAGCTATTTATTTTTTTTTAGTTCTCATATTTTCAGACAACTCAGGATACGGCACTTCATAACCTTTCACAGCATGCCAGATGATACGGTTGAAAATGTCCTCATCTATACGATCGTAATCTTCCAGGTCCTGTTCTAAAGATTTTTGCGCCCAATATAAGGCATCGCCGGACAGACTGCTTAGCTCAGGATTTAATTGATCCAATGGGATATTATTCTGTAGAGCATTATAAGGCGAAAAATCCGGAGTATTGGTAAAACAATCAAACATAGGTTCTGCTGCCAGATCAAATTGGTTCATGGGCGGAATTCCGAGAATGTTCTCCATTGTACGAAACATATTTATTTGAGAATAATAAGTGGACATAGTTTCACCGCGTTTTGTGTAAGGGCTTATGACTAAACCAACTGTCCGGTGTCCATCAACATGATCAAGTCCTGCCTGCGGATCATCTTCCGTCACAAAAATACAGGTCTGCTGCCAAAACTTGCTGTGAGAAATGGCTTCCACGATTCGACCCAGGGCTAAATCATTATCTGCCACGGCAGCCTGCGGGGTTGGGGTTCCGGGTCTTGTTCCGGAGGTGTGATCGTTTGGCAGCAGCATGATGATAAAATTGGGGAAATTATTATTTTTTTCATACTGTTTCAATTCTTTGATAAATTCGTTGGCACGATAGACATCGGGAACCGTGTTGGGAAATCCAACATATGTAGGACATAAATAAGGCGTTAATTGTGGCAGATTTGCTTTAGCAGTGATCTTAATTTTATTAGTGCCGTTTAAAAAATCCTGGTACATATCGGTGAATGTTGAATTTTTTGGTTCAATGACAGCATCGACAAACTCGCCATAATCACGAAAAGTTAAACCGTGTTTTAAAACATTATCCCAGATAAACCCTGAGCTGGCATAAGCCAGCGCGTCACCACCATCATAGGGATAGCTGCGGGTAAAATCTCCGAAGAACTTTTCAATGTAATCCGTAACATAGGCTTCATCGGTCCACTGATGCCCATCGGCGCTGAGTATACCACTACAATAATAATTATCCATTAAAACAAAAGTTTCGGCGAGAGCATGATGATTGGGCGTAACCTTTCGCCCAAAATGAACAAGCGATGCGTCGCCATCCCCCTGCGGCAGGTCACCAAAAACCTGGTCGTATGTTCGATTCTCTTTGATAATGTAAACAACATGTTTGAAAAAAGAAACCTGACCTGGAAATTGCGGAACTGGAACTATTTGTGCACTTTTGTTTTCCAAGACTAATTGTTCCATCATACGTGAAAATGAATTATTTTCCATGACGGTTTCCGTCATCTTTTCAAGTTTATTTTGGTTTGGAACAGGAATAATGGAAATACTCCCCATGTGTTGGTGCGTATTATATCCGAGTCTGTCCGCCCGTAGGTTTCGCGATCCAATGCCTTTTGTATTGGCCACATAAAGATATTTTAAGTCTTTGTCTAAAATAACAGCGCCCGGATACCAGCCTGTTGGAATATATCCCATTATGTTATTCCCCGCATCGAGATGAATAACGCAGATGGCATTATCGGTACCATTGGCAACGTACAGCCGTTTTCCATCCTCAGATATCGTCAGTGCATTGGGTGCGCTGCCAAAGGGCAGATCATTTTGTAAACGGACAGAAATTTCTTCTATTACTTTATCGTTTTTTGTGTCGATGACAGAGATAAAATCACTGTTAGCACAAGCTACGTATAAATATTTTTTATCCGGGCTTAAAACAATAGCACTGGGATGCAATCCCACATTTATGTATTTTGTTTGCGTGTTGGCTTTCAAATCAACAACAGAAATTGCGCCGTTATTAGCAATTCCTGTTGTTGCATCGACAAGGATATCGCTTCCCGATGTTTTGTAAAAGCTTTCTCCTGGCTTGGGTCTTCTGCCGCCCCAGTTGCTCACATACGCTTTTTCAGCAGAATATAGAACAACCTCATAAGGCGCTACTCCAACTGGAATTTCTTCCACGGATGTATCACCCATATAAACAACACCAAGCGAATTGCTCCGGCTCAAAGTTACATAAAGCTTGTCTTCATTCTCACTGAACACAAAACCCCCGGGAACCGTTTTTCCACCTATTTCAGGTTCGGGAAATATAATCGGCTTGCCCCATTGTAAAATATTGTTTTTATCCTTGAGGGCTACATAAATCCGGTCACTAGCCTGACTCACATAAATTTTTCTTCCATCCGAAGAAAATACAAGTCCCTTAAAAGATGCGCCGCTTTTGGGAAACGGAAGAGTTTGCATAATCGTCCGATCGAAAACGCGAATTAAATCCAGCGAATTTTTATTCATGACAGCCAGCCATTTTCCATCAGGGCTCAAAGCCAAATCAACCGGTCGACCGGGAAACATAATTTGGAATCCTTCCGGGCGTAATAGTTGATTGGTGGGAACAAGAATGCTGCCGTCCGGCTGAGGACCTACTTTTTTAGAAGCCAAGTCTGATTGCGGAAATATTTCTCTGTTAATCACCGATTTCCACAGACCTTTTAAGCGTCATGAGTCTAAGGAGCCCAAAC
>CAZEWV010000019.1:0-17829 GCA_964516025.1 uncultured Eubacteriales bacterium | reverse complement strand
TGGAATTGGGGAGGAATTTGTTTTTGGTCTTCTTTGATACTTGCCTGTTCGGTCTGGAAACGCAAACTGAGGGAGAGTAGTTCTTGGAGTATTTTCTTGAGGGCTTGAATGTCTTCGCTATTCTGCTTCGTAGTTGTTTCGAGGTCGAGAACGTGCTGGGTAAGACGCTGAAGGTCCTGATAGATGAGTTCGTAAGTCTTTTTGCTCTGATCGCCGAGAGCGAAAAGTGCTGCAGATATCAGAATAAGGGCAAGGACGGTTGAAAACCCTTTTTTCATCTATCGATGTTATTTTTCGATGATGGTGGGCTGAGCTCGTCTGTTTTTCTGCCAGGAAATTTCGTTAGAACCGCGATCCAAAGGCTGACTCTTCCCATAGGAAATGGTCTTAATTCTGTCCGGAGAAATACCTAAAGATACAAGATAGTCAAAGGCACTTTTAGCCCGTTTTTCTCCCAAGGCAAGATTGTATTCTTCTGTGCCCCGTTCATCGCAGTGCCCTTCAATCAATAATTTGACAGATCTCCACTTTTTCAAATAGGCTGCATTGGCTTCCAGGATGGGCTTGGCATCTTCCCTGATAAAATATTTGTCGTAGTCGAAATGGACCATTCTTAGAGGAGCTTCTTGGTTAAGCTCTTCAAGGGACTTCTGCATGAAAATTTCCTCTTCCGTCAATACGGGTTCCTTGACGACAACAGGTTTTTCTACTTTTTCTACTTTAGGTTGTTCTTTAACCTGAGGTGGCGGTGGGGGTGGTGTCTCTTCGACTTTTTTCTTACATGAGATAAAAAATCCAAAGAGCAGAAGGAAAGCTAGCGAAAATATTATTGTTTTTTTCATTTGACCTCCTTAGAGTCTACAATTTCCTCTGTTCTGTTAGGAACATCTTGATTATTGTCTTATTTATATACCTATAAAATACCTTTATGTCAAATGCCAATGACCATTTTTTCTTGGGGACATGAAATGTAAAGTATACATTTTGTAGTTCAACGTGACCAATCGGGAAGCTTGTTCTCTCCCGAAGAAGTCAGCCGGCGGCGGTTTGATCCGTCATAATCGATTGTCCAGAGCTGAATGGACCCGCTTCTATCTGAAGAATAGATGATGTGCCTTCCGTCCGGAGACCAGGTGGGGGACTCGTTGCGGGCGTTGCTTTCTGTGAGTTTGAAAATTATCTCGGTGTCCAGGTTGTGTACGTAAATATCAAAAACCTGATTCACCCGGGAAACGTAGGTGATCATATTGGCTGTAGGGGACCATGCCGGTCCATCGTGGTAATTTCCACCAAAGCTGACACGTTTAATATTGGAACCCTCGGCATCCATGATATAGATTTGAGGCGTTCCGCCCCGGTCCGATGTGAAGGCAATAAGACGGCTGTTGGGAGACCATGTTGGTGCCGTATCGATGGCTTTATTGAATGTCAAACGTTTGATATTTGTCCCATCGCTGTTGGCCAAATAAATTTCCGAGTTTCCTTCGTCTTCCGTGGAACAGAAAGCCATCTTTCTTCCATTTGGGGAAAAAACCGGAGCAAAAGTTGTCCCCTCGTCAAACACCATGCTCCTTGTGCCCTCATAGATGGAATAGAGCCAGAGGGTGGCCTTGTCTCCTCTGTAGGCTGTGTAGGCGATTTTTCTTCCGTCGGCTGTCCAACCCGGCATATAATCCACTGTTTCGTTAAAGGTGAGCCGTGTCGGATTGAAACCGTCATAGTCCATCATATACAATTCGTCGTTTCCATCGCGGTTGGAGATAAAAGCGATCTTGGATTGGAAAATAGATTTCTCCCCAAACATTTTCAGCACCTCATCCGACATCCTGTGCGCCATCAAACGAAGCAGGCTGCTGTCTCCGGTGTATCTTTTTCCAGTGATGCGTTCTCCGGCCTTAACATCGTAGAGCTTGCCATCAAAAATGATATCCTTCCCTTCACCCTGTGATATTTCTCCGACAAAAAGGATTTGGGCCTGTATGGATTCCCATTCCTTAAAAAATATTTCTTCCGGATCCAGAGGGCGGATGTAGGAGTAGTGACTCTCGAGAAGGGGAAGAAACATCCGGCTGTATTTCAGATCGTCATAGACAGTCTGATAGAGTTCCTCTGCGGCCGCCTTGACCTCTGCGGAAGAATCGTGTGTGATGAATTTCGGGATGGCCAGGGGGTAAGCCGGCATTCCCGCTCCAATTCGGAGTGTGACTCTGGCTTGAGAGAGTAGAAAACTCCCACAGACAAAAAAAAGAGCAGTCAAGAAAAGTAAACCTTTTGTTTTCATTTTGCATGCTCAAATGTAAGTTGGATTTCGAGATAGTCATAGGCATAGGCCTGAGGGAGAGGAGCAAATGGTTCCGCGAGAGTGATAGCCCGGATGACTGAACGATCGAGGTTGCGGCTTCCACTCTGTTCGACAATCCTTATGTCACCAACACGGCCGTTCCGGTAAATCTTGAAAAAGACCGTTGTGAAGAGTTCCTCAGCTCCGGAGTAGGATTTTACCCAAAAATTAGAGACTCTGTTGGTGATTAATGGGGGATAATAGGGGAAAGGGAAGTTGGAGAGTCCTATTTCTGATTCAAATACAGAGCCTGCCCCTTCACCACTTCCTTCACCGACGCCGATCCCGATTTTTATGCCAGAACCACTCCCTTGTGTTGCAGCGGTCTGTGTTTGCTCGGTTTTTTTAGGTGTTGGTTTTGTCTGCTTCTGGATGACCACCTTTTTTTCTTTAGGCGGAATTTTTACCCGTTTGGGTTTTTCCACGGGAAACCGGAGTGAAGACGTGCTCTGTTCTTCCATCTTTTGGGGCGTAGTGAGATCCTGTAGAGTCTCCCGTTTTGGAACGACCGTCTCGATCAATTCCTCCTGAGGAGGAGTTTTTAGGCTGACGCTTTCGGAAGCACCTCCCCCGCCACCTGGGACGGAGAAGACGTTGACATAATGGATCATCTTTTTGCTCGTCGGTAAACGGATGTATGGGGAGACTAAGAGGAGGATAAAGAGCACCACATGGACTGTGATGGAGAAAACGATGGCTTTTTTAAAACGCTCGCTTTCAGATTTCATGGCGATAACGGTCATGAATTATCTCTGTATTCTTTTTCGAGTTCTTTTGGATCGGTAATTAGCCCGATGCGTTCGATTCCCGCTTTTTTGATGATATCCATGACATGGACTACAAATCCAAAAGGAAGATCCTTGTCCCCCTTGATAAAGACGACCTTACTCTCCTGTCCCATAAAGTATCCTTTCAGTTTTTCCTCGAGGAGAAATTGGTTGATTATTGTGTTCTCCATGTGGATGAACATGTCCTTGGTGATGGTGATTGTCAGGCCATCTTCGGAGGGGGCCGATTGGGTTTCTGCCTGGGGGAGATTGACACCGATACCCGATTTCATCATAGGGGCCGTGACCATAAAGATGATGAGAAGAACAAGCATGACATCGACCAGAGGAGTGACGTTAATTTCACTGAGGGACGTGCCCACATCTTTTTGACTTATTCGTTGAAATTTAAATGCCATAGAGTCTTTCTATGATGTTAAGAAATTCGAGGGAAAAGTCCTCCATCTGGGTGATCACACTCTTGATTCGCTGGAGGTTGAGATTGTAAAAGACCACAGCCGGAATGGCCGCGAATAAGCCGAGGGCTGTGGCGATCAGGGCTTCTGCGATCCCGGGAGCAACTGCATCAATAGTGGCGACCCCCCCCATGCCCAGTTGTGTGAATGTGTTCATGATGCCCCAGACTGTTCCGAAAAGCCCGATGAAAGGAGTCACGCTTCCTGTAGTGGCCAGGAACATCATCATTTTTTCCAGCCTGGAAATCTCTCCGTTTGACGCCCTGACAAGTGCGCGGTTGAGAGCCTCTAATTTTGTTGGGGTGATGCCGGGTTGAGGATTCCCCTTACTCAAATGGGCCAATTCTCGATATCCTGCTTGGAAGAGGACCGCTTGGGGACTTCCCTTATATTTTTTGGCTGCTTCGTTGACTTCACTCAAATTCTGGCTTTTGTGAAAAACTTCTAAAAATTTTATAGATTGCTTGGAGGCTGTCTTGAGTGTGTTTCTTTTGAAAAAGATAACGGCCCATGAAAACACCGAGAAGAACAAAAGAATGATAAGAACCCCTTGGACAACCGGACTTGCTTGCAAAATGAGTTTAAAAAAATTCATTGTTTTATTGCAAAAAAAGTAGCATATTCCAGGCGTAAAGTCAAATTGTTCCAGGAGTAAAAAGGTATCAAAGTTAATACGAAAGAAAAAGAGTTTATGTTTAGGTGGAGAGCACACATGTTGATTGACAATGCCTTCATCAAGTACTAGATTGGAAACAAAATTGAAGTCTCTGGCTGATGAAGAATTGGATGAAACATAAAAGCGAAAAAAAATTCAGTCCTGCGCAGTTTCTTGCTTTAAGCTTCCTTGCGGCTGTTGCAGTTGGGACTGGCCTTTTTCTCCTCCCTTTCAGCACTAAAACAGGTCATTTGTCTTTGATCGATGCGCTGTTTCGAGCCACTTCATCCGTATGCGTGACAGGTTTGTCTGTTCATGACACGGCATCCTACTTTACTCCTGTCGGGCAGATCGTCAGCATGATTCTGTTTCAATTAGGGGGCGTAGGGATCATGACTTTTTCGACACTGATCCTTCTAGTGGCAGGGCGAAAAATTTCTATAAAGGACAGGATTATCATCCAGAATGAATTTCATCCTGCTTCTCCCAAACATGTCAAAACTCTGGTTAAAGATGTTTTTCTCTTTGTCCTCGGGATGGAAGCCTTAGGTGCTGTCTTTCTCTATCTCCAGATGGGAAAAGGAGTGTCCTTCGGACAGGGTATCTTTAGTTCGATCTTTCATTCGATATCCGCGTTCTGTAATGCCGGGTTCTCTCTTTTCAGCAACAATTTTGAAGCGTTTAGGAGTGATATCTGGATCAATATGACGATGATGTTTTTGATTATTTTTGGAGGGATTGGATTTCTCGTGCTCATGGAGGGTAAAGAGGTGTTTTTTGCCATTTTGAAGAAGAAGAAAACACAAATTTCCCTCCATACAAAAATTGTCCTGACTTTTACCTTTTTTTTGATCTTTCTCCCGTGGATAGTGTTCTTGATTGTAGAATGGAATCAGTCGTTGCAGACTTTTCCAGTCAAGGGGAAAGTTCTTGCTGCTCTTTTTCAAGTCGTATCGGCTCGTACAGCCGGCTTTAACACTATGAATATAAGCACCATCAGTTTCTCCTCTGTTTTGCTTTTGATTCTGCTCATGTTCATTGGAGCTTCTTCGGGATCAACGGGTGGAGGAATCAAGACGAGTACGTTCGGAGTGATTTTTGCCTTTCTTAAATCCAAAATAACCGCTCGGGATTCCGTCAATCTTTTTTACAGAACCCTTCCAAACGACCTGATTATACGGGCTTTTACCGTAGTGACGTTGAGTTTTTCCGTCATCTTTTTCTCCTCATTTGTTTTGTCTCTTGTTCAGCCTGAATTCTCCATGAGAGAAGCCGTCTTCGAAGTTTTTTCGGCGTTCGGGACGGTGGGCCTTTCTCTTGGGATCACATCCCGGTTGAACACGGCGGCCAAAATTGTGATCATACTGACAATGTACATAGGAAGGATAGGGCCTTTGACACTTCTCTGGGCTTTTAGCCGGCAAAAATCTTTAGGGCGGTATGAATATCCTGAGGAAAATGTGATGATAGGATAGTTTGAAAATTAAGGAGCCATCGAAAATGAAATTTGCAGTGATCGGTCTTAGTAGTTTTGGAGCTAATGTGGCCAAAACACTCTATGAAAAAGGAAACGAGGTTCTTGCCGTTGACAGCGATAAGGAAAAAATAGAGGAAGTTAAAACTTTTGTTTCACACGCGGTTCATATGGCTTCGGATGACAAAGAGAATCTTTTGGCTTTGGGAATTCAGGATATGGATGTGGTTATTGTCAGTCTTGGGCCTGAGATGGAGGCCTCTATCCTGACTGTACTTTTTCTGCATGAGATCGGTGCTAACCGTATCGTAGCCAAAGCTCTTACAGAAGACCATGCAAAAATACTGGATGCTGTAGGTGCAACGGAGGTCATCTTTCCAGAAAAAGATATGGCGATCAAAACAGCCCTCCGCCTCAGCAATCCCAACGTCCTTGAATATCTTCCGCTGCATTCCGGTGTTGTGATTCAGGAAATTGCCCCTCCTGAAAAATTTGTTGGCAAAAGCTTGAGAGAGTTGGACCTGCGGAATAAATTCGGGATTCAGGTCATTGCCATTAAAGAAATTATTCATGAAAGAACCATCTACATCCCAAATGATGATTTTGTCATAAAAGACAGCGATATTTTGATTGTCATGGGAGAAGACAAACAGCTCTCTAAACTAGTGTCCAAATTATTCAGGCTAAGAGGTCGTTGAGAATATGGAGAGCGACCTGTTTGGCCTGCTTCCCACTCTCTTTGGCTGGTCCGACACAGGACGGGCATCCCTCCCGGCAGGGACAAGACGTGATTGTTTTTCGGCATCGGTCGAGCAGATTTTTTCCAAGTTCGAAGAGTGACGGACTCAGGCCGATGCCACCCGGATAATTATCGTAAATGAAAATGTTTGGTTCGAAATCAATGCTTGAGAAATCGAAGGGTTCATCTTCATCAGGTATTTTGAAGGGGATGTTTCTGGGAGGTATCGATCTTCCCGAGGCATTATCGCCGACCGAGACACCCACATCATGAATATCGCACATCATAAATATCGGAGCAACATGGTGCATGCAGTATGAGAGGCCGAACAGGCCGTTGATTCTCTCCTCTGAAGGGAAAGGAAGGGAATGAAAAAGTTCTGAAGGAATGGTCATCCAATAGGCCGTGGTGTGCATCTCGTTTTGTGGGAGACTCAGGTCTCCGGCTCCAACATTCTCCATAGTGAAGAATTTTATTTTTTTGAATCCAACGACTTGAGTCGCCAGATGTACCTCACCATGACGAATCGGGAAGCGGTTTAGAAATTTTTTATCGAATTCATCTAAAATCTTGATTTTGGTATAGTCAATGGCGTCTGTGTAGTAATCGATATCCGTTTTTTTGACATAGGCCTTTCTTTGGTCAAAATCTAATTTTTCAACATAGTATTGGATTCCTTCGCAGATATAGATGGCCTTAGGATGGAGAGTCGTCAAAGCTGAGCCATAGTCCACTTCGGCGACCACCGTTGCTTTTTCGGTCGTGTCCACCACGACAAAATTGTCCGAACTGACGCTCCTGAGATTAACTCCGTCAGCCGGATAGGCTTCAGAAATCCAAAACCATTTGTTTTCCGAATGATGCACCATCTTTTCGTCCTCGAGAAACTGGAGAATTTCATCAGTTTCCACTTGTCCGAATTTATCTCCGTCTTCGAAGGGGAGTTCAAAGGCGGCACATTCGATGTGATTGACCAGGATAGAAAGGTTGTCCGGATTAATCAGGGCTTTCTCAGAGCTCTTAGAGAAAAAATAGTCCGGATTATTCACAATGAATTGATCTAAAGGAGAGCTTGAGGCGACGAGTACGGCGGCGGATTTTCCGGTTTTACGGCCTGCCCGGCCTGCTCTCTGCCATGTGCTGGCAATGCTTCCCGGGTATCCGGCCAGTACCGCCACATCCAGGCTCCCTATATCGATGCCCAATTCCAAAGCGTTTGTGGAGACGACACCTAAAATGTCTCCAGATCTTAATTTTCTCTCGATTTCGCGTCTCTTCAAGGGAAGGTACCCCCCTCTGTATCCGCGGATGAGGCCTTCCTTTTGGATGCCTTTTTCGATGTCCTCTTTGAGATAGGTAACAAGAACTTCGGTGATAAGCCGGCTCCGGGCGAACACAATTGTCTGCAGGTTGTTTCTAAGAAAAAGAGCGGCCACTCGTCGTGATTCATTCACGTAGGACCGACGGATGCCAAGAAATTTGTTGACGACCGGGGGATTATAA
The DNA here is from genome assembly GCA_964516025.1 of uncultured Eubacteriales bacterium. Taxonomy (GTDB): domain Bacteria; phylum Acidobacteriota; class Aminicenantia; order Aminicenantales; family Aminicenantaceae; genus JAUWVG01. Next base: position 9,874 of record CAZEWV010000019.1, on the reverse strand, counting down.
AATATGAAATATTTTTCTCCATGTGGGGATCCATTGTCCGTGATGAGGGAAACAGGTTCTTCTATGGTTTTTTCCGACATTTCTTTTGGATTGGCGATTGTTGCCGTACAGAGGATAAACTGAGGGGAAGAGCCGTAAAATTTTGCGATTCTTTTCAAGCGTCTAATGATATTTGCCAGATGGCTTCCGAAGATTCCGCGGTAGTTGTGCAGCTCGTCGATGACGATGTATTTTAGGTTTTCAAAGAGTTTCATCCATTTTGTGTGGTGAGGAAGAATCCCGGTATGGAGCATGTCCGGATTAGTGAGGATGATGTGTCCCCGTGCCCGGATAGCCTTTCTTGCATCCTGAGGGGTATCTCCGTCATATGTAAAAAGCCTCACTTCCTCGGGAAGTTTTTTGATGGTTTCGTCTAATTCGGCCCTCTGATCCTGGGAAAGGGCTTTGGTCGGGAAGAGGTAAATAGCTCTTGAAGATGGATTCTTTAAGATAGAATCGAGCACCGGCAGATTGTAACAGAGTGTTTTTCCCGAGGCCGTTGGAGTGACGACAACAACATTTTTTTGTTCACGGAGAAGCTGCCAGGATTGGAGTTGATGTGTGTAGAGTTTGGAAAAACCCTTGTCCTGGAGGACTTTAACCAGGGCCGGATGAATGTCTTCAGGATATTCCCGGTATTGTCCTTTCTGAGCAGGGATATGCTTGATCATGGTGATCGAGTCCGTGTGGAGGTTCGATTTTTTCAGGGTTTCGAGGGCTGCGAAAAGTTGGCTTTCTTTGCTCATATGGTTGTCCTGCCGTCTGAATAATTCATCTTATCTTAATATGTGCTTGAAAGATCGTCAACGTTATCTGCCAACCCAAGCTAGGTTGAGGTTGTTTGAAAAGAAGGTTGTGCTAAAATGAGAGGTCATGCTTACAGAAATAAAGATCCTGAAAGCCGCGCAGCACAACTTGAAGAAGATCGACGTCACGCTGCCGCGCAATCAACTGATTGTGGTCACCGGGCCAAGTGGCTCGGGGAAATCTTCTTTGGCCTTCGACACTCTTTTCGCCGAAGGTCAGCGGAGGTACATCGAGTGTCTGTCCGCTTATGCCCGTCAGTACATCGAGCAGTTGGAAAAACCCGAAGTGGAAGCCATTGAAGGCATCTCTCCTTCCATTTCCATCGATCAAAAGACAATCTCTTCGAACCCTCGTTCTACCGTAGGGACGGTTACCGAAACGTATGACTTTCTCCGGCTTCTTTTTGCCAGAGTCGGAATGCCTCATTGCCCCCGTTGCGGGCGCCGGGTCAGTTCCCAAACATCCCAGCAGATATTGAAGAGAATTTCCGTATCTTTTCCGAAGGAGAAAGTGAAAATACTGTCTCCGGTTGTCAAAGGCCGCAAGGGGGAATACCACCGTCTGTTTGAAAGAATGCAAAAAAAAGGATTTATACGGAGCCGGATTGATGGCCAAATTCGGGAGCTTGACGAGGACATTGTCCTTGAGAAGACGAAGAAGCATCATATTGAGGTCTTGATCGATGAGATAGATGTGAATCCCAAGTCTATGGATCGATTGAAAGAAGATGTCGACAGGGCTTTAGAACTGTCTGACGGAGATCTTCTCCTATTGAAAGAAGATGGAAAAGAATTCTATTATTCCTTAAACCTCCTCTGTCCGTACTGTGAAATCAGCCTGCCCGAATTGGAGCCTCGATCATTTTCTTTTAACAGTCCCTATGGTGCATGTCCTAAATGTCAGGGCCTTGGTTTTCAAACTATCTCTGATGAATGGGGGGAGTCGGTACTATCAGATGAGCCCTGTTCTCGATGTGAGGGGAGCCGGCTCAGGGAAGAGAGCCTGTCGGTTAAAGTTGGCGGCTATAACATTTTTGAGCTGAGTGACCTGCCTTCCGATAAACTCATCGAAATTCTGTCGTCAGTGGAATTTACTGCTTCCCATAAAATCATTGCCAACAAGATTTTAAAAGAAATTCTGCCTCGTCTCCGTGTGATGAAGGATTTAGGCATGTCCTACTTGCAGTTGACCCGCCCGAGCTCCTCCCTTTCCGGAGGTGAGGCCCGTCGTGTTCGCCTGGCGACACAAGTGGGAGCTAAGCTGAGGGGTGTTCTCTATGTGTTGGATGAGCCCACCATAGGGCTCCATCAGAGTGATAACAGCAAACTTATATCACTTTTGAAGGAGATCCGGGATCAGGGAAATTCTGTCGTTGTGGTCGAACACGATGAACAGACTATTCGTGCAGCAGACTTTTTGCTCGATCTCGGACCTGGTGCCGGAGAGGAGGGAGGATGGAAAGTGGCGGAAGGAACTCTCACACAAATCCTTTCTTCCTCAGACTCTTTGACAACTAAATATTTGACAGGAGAGAGAAGCATCCCTGTTCCAGCCAAGAGGAGAGAACCCAAGGGGTGGCTCACTATTTTAAAGGCCTCCGAACACAACCTTAAGCAGATAGACGCCCGAATTCCCCTTTCAGTTTTAACTGTGGTTACGGGCGTCTCGGGTTCAGGAAAGAGCACGTTGGTCTATGATATTTTATTCAAATCACTCTCAAATATTTTCTATAAGGCTAAACAGAAACCGGGTCAACATGAATCCATCCTAGGAATAGAACAAATCAACAAAGTGATCTCCGTTGACCAAAAAGCCATTGGCCGGACACCTCGTTCAAATCCGGCAACCTATACTGGGGTATTTACGGCCCTGAGACAGCTGTTTTCGATGACACAGGAAGCAAGAATACGTGGGTATTCAGCCAGCCGTTTCAGTTTTAATCTGTCTGGCGGGCGCTGTGAGGAATGTCATGGAGCTGGTGCAAGAAAAATTGAGATGCATTTTTTGCCGGATGTCTTTGTCACTTGTGAGCGGTGTCAGGGCGATCGGTATAACAGGGAGACTCTTGCCGTCCAGTACAAAGGGAAAAGCATTGCCGACTATTTGAAAATGACTGTCGATGAAAGCTATCCGTTTCTTAAAGCCCATCCCCTCCTCAAAAGAAAACTTGAAATCCTCCGTAGAGTGGGGCTGGGATATATCCGGCTCGGTCAGCCGGCGCCGACTTTGTCAGGAGGGGAAGCCCAGAGGATCAAACTAACCAAGGAGCTCGGACGAAAGAACACGGGGAACACTCTCTATCTTCTTGATGAACCCACTACTGGGCTTCACTTCGATGATGTGAGAAAACTCTTGGAAGTTTTGGCAGAGCTGGTGGAGTTGGGAAATACGATTGTAATTATTGAACACAATCTTGATGTTATAAAAGTTTCCGATTATATTATTGATATGGGACCTGATGGAGGAGAGGCAGGCGGGAATATTGTTGCCCAAGGCTCTCCGGAACATGTGGCTCAATCCAAGGAATCCCATACAGCCCATTTTTTAAAGAAGGCTTTATCACAGAGTCATTGAAACGATGGCATTCCAAAATATCTTAGGCAACTCCAGAGTCAAGACAATCCTGTCTAAATCGCTGCAGAGGAACAGAGTTCCTCATTCTCTTCTCTTTATCGGACCTGACGGGGTGGGGAAAAAGGAGATGGCCCTGGTTGTGGCCAAGGCCCTCAACTGCTTGCAAAAAACTGAAGATTCCTGTGAAGAGTGCACATCGTGTGTGGCGATAAATAAGAAAATTTTTCCAGATGTTATGGAGCTGTCCCCTCAAAAAAATGTAATTAAAATTGAGCAGATGAGACTCCTGAAATCGACAACCTATCTCAAACCCATGGTGGGAAAAAAAAGGGTGTTTATCATTTCAAATGCCGAGAAAATGAGTGAAGAGGCCTCGAACTCGCTTTTGAAGATTCTGGAAGAACCCCCGTCCTTTTCTCATATTCTCTTGCTCACGGACAATCCTTATCTGATTTTACCTACAATTAAATCCCGCTGCCAAGTCCTGTCTTTTGTTCCTGTTTTCAAGGAAGATATAGAGAAAGTGCTGCTGGAAAAGGGGTATGACGCAGAAAAAGCCCGAGTTATATCTCTGGTGGTTCGTGGGAATCTAAGATATGCCTTAAGCTTAGATTGGGATGATTTACAGGAAAAAAGAAAAAAAGCTTGGCAGGTTTTTCATGCCCTTATAAAAAAAGAAAATGCCTCTGTATTTTTGAAGGAATTTTCATCGTCTCGTTTTCTGGGAAGGCAGGATTTGGAGCAAATTTTTGAGATCCTGTCCTCTTTTTGTCGTGATATTGTCGTGTTCAAAGAAGAAGGGGACTTGAGTTACTTGATGAATCCTGATTTTGGACATGATTTACGGGAGACATCCGGGCATCTGAGTTTAGAGCAGGCTCTGGATTTCTTGAGTAAAATAGACTATAGTCTCTATGCTTTGCAGAAAAATCTTAATGTGAATCTTCTCATGAGTTCTCTATTTTCGCACTTTATGGAAAAGCATAATGTCTGAAATAATATGTGTCCAATCAGAACGTTTGCGCCGAGTTTTCCGAGCCAAAAAGGGAGAAGAGGATCTAAAAAAGGGGGATAGGTGTATTATCGAGATTGATTTGGGCGAAGAGCTTGCAGCTGTCGTTCATTCCCCTCGTTCAGTCTGTGAGATGCCCAAATCTTCCCAAGATGCTGTAAAAATCGTTCGCAAAGCCACCATTGAAGATGAGGAGAATTTTTGCCAACTCGAAAAAAAAGAAGAGCATGCGTTTGTTTTTTGTCTGGAAAAGATCAAGGTTCGGAACCTGCCGATGAAATTAGTCAAGGTGAGGTATTTTTCCAATGAAAAAAAAGGAATTTTTTATTATACGGCAGACGGTCGTGTCGATTTTAGACAGCTAGTTAAAGATCTGGCTAAAGAATTCAGAATGCGCATAGAAATGCGCCAAATTGGAGTCCGGGATGAAGCCAAGATGGTAGGTGGATTGGGTGTTTGTGGGCGTCATCTCTGCTGTTCCAGCTTCATGAAGACCTTTGAGCCCGTGACTATTCAAAAGGCAAAAAAGCAGCGAATTGTAATTAATCCCACAAAAATTTCAGGATTATGTGGTCGGCTGATGTGCTGTCTTGCATTCGAGGATGAAAGCCGCGGCCGGCTTTATTCCGAAGAAGAAAAAGTCGAAGAGGATTAAAAAAAGAAAGAGGATACCCGGGGGGGAATATCCTCTTGAAGGAATGAAAAAGGGGACTTTATTGGCGTGAATCGATTTGAAACTGTACTTTGCTTGAGGCAGCGATGAGACTTCCTTCCTGAGAAAAAGCCTTCACTTCCCAAGAATAATGTTCGCCGGCCTTCATAAGGTCTTTCACATCCTCAGGGAGAGAGATGGACGCACCTGTTGTGGAGGCACTCCACAGAAGGTTGTCTTTGTAAATGTAGATTTTGTATTCTACTCCCTCACCAAGATTATCCCATCTGAATTCTGAAGGGATAGTTTGAGTGTTTTTGACCGGAGAAATCAGAGCGAGTGAACCACCTCTGACAGATTGGCTGTCCAGTACAAATGGAGAGGTTGGAGATTTGACGTTGGGGACAACGCCAATAAACACGATAAGAAGGGCACAGGCTGAGATTGCCGCCATGGTCCACTGTTTGGGTGTAAGAAAGGTGAATAACTGTTCAAAAAGTGAACTTCGAGTTTGTGTCCGTGTTCCTTCGGTTTCTCTCTGGTCATGAAAAATCTTATTTCCCTTGGATTTGATAACCGAAATCAGGGAGTTGCGTTCTTCGACTTTTTCGAAGCAGTTGAAGCAGCTGAAATAATGGTTTTCGAACATTTCCTTTTTTTCTTCTGTCATTCGGTTAAGCAAATAATCGTCGATGAAGTTTTCAAAATTGCATTCTTTCATATCCATCACCTTTTTATTAACATCAATCCTTTAGTCGTTTCGTGCGTAAAAAAAATTGAATAAATATTCATTTTATTACCATTTTTCTCAGAAGTTTCTGGGCATAGTTCACACGCTCGCTGACTCGTCTTGGCGAGATGTTTAAATGCGCTGCGACTTCCTCACGGGAAAGGTCCTTATAATAGTAAAGGTATAAGACTTCTTTGTACTTTGGCTTAAGCTGTTCCAGCAGCTTAGCCATGTGTTCTGCTCGTTCTTCATCTTCAACATTTTGGTGGGGGCTGGAAAAAGGATTGGGTTCGGGAGCATGTTTCAGGACTTTGCTCTTTCGCCGGATATAATCGATGATCCTTCGGCTTGTGATCGTGTAGATGAACGTCCCTATCGATGAGTCTCCGCGGAATTCCGACTTTTCTAATTTATCGATCACGTTGAGTAAAATTTCGTTGACGACATCTTCCCATTCGGGAGTGTGAGCTCCGATGGATTTTTTCACCTTAAAGCTTATGATGGGCCTGTACTTGGCTACGATCTCATCAATGTTGAGCACTTTGTCTTGTTTCCTCACGATGTTCTCATTATATAAGTTGGGATGGGGTGAAACAAGAGTGCCGTTAGTTTGTAGTCTCATAGTCTTTCATTAATTGAGTCGAAGACACATTGGAAAAATTGAAAAATATATTTTTAAACTTGTTTTCAATCATCACGGGGTCCATTCGACTAAAATTTTGAAAGAGATAAGGAGAACAGATAATGGAAGAGACAAGACCAATAAAAGACCAGGCAATTTGTCATCTCAACAATGAAGAAGAATTTTACTCATTAATAGAGCAGCGGTACTCCGAGTTGGGCTATGAACTGCTAGAAACCAACTAATTTCCCCCTTTGACAGCATCTGCAAAAAATTCGGCAGTGTGTCTAATATCATATATGTCTTTTTCCCCCTTGAGAGATGCCTTGAGTTGAAAGACACATCCGGGACAATCCGAAGCTATTGTTCGCGTCTGACTTTCAAGGATATTATCTTTCTTTTTCTGCCACATTCGAGATGAAATATCAGGATTCTTTAAGGAAAAAACTCCGCAGAACCCACAGCAAGAGAATGGCTCCTCTTCTTCCTTGGGATTGTAACCTGAATTCCTGAGAACGCTTAATGGCTCGTCTTTTATTCTGAGGTCATAAAGATTATGGCAGGGGTGATGGTAGAACATATCCTTTTTTCCATCCATGTTCTCTAAATTCGGCAAAAGTCCCCGTGTAACGAGAAAGTCTGAAAAGCTGTAGATTTTCTTTATCCAAGGAGAAAAAGCCGGGTCCAGTTCAGGGTAGGTTTTCGTCAACATGGCAGTTCCGGTAGGACAGATAGTCAGGATGTAGTCGGGATTTTCTCTCTTGAAGGATTGCCAGTTTTTCTGGAAAAGTTTTTGAACATCCTTTGTCCGTCCAAGATGGAGGCTGGGAGCACCACAGCAAATGTGTTCATCGGGGATAATAACTCGATAACCGAAAAATGCGAGACTGGATAAAACAGCTTCCCGGATTTCGGGGAGGAAATATTTGGAAAGACATCCTTGAAAAAAGTAGATGAGTTCTCCATTTTTATTCGACGGAGGGGGTGCAGTTTTCCTGTTGCTGATGGCGGGGAAGTATTTACCCCTTGTCCAGGGAAAGGGGAGCTTTTTTAGGTAGCCATCCTTTATCCAGAGTTTTTGGACTACAGAAAGCAGTTTTGTCCCAAATTCAAAAGAGGCCTTGTTTCTGAAAAACATTGAAAGATTCTTTTCCCAAAAAAAAGCCCCCTTTTTCTCTTTGAGTTTACAAAGAAGTTTGCCTGCAGGGATCCCAACCGGACAGAATTCTTCACATTTCTTGCAATCGGCACAAAAGTCTATCAACGGTTTTGACAGTTCGAATGAGTCCAAAACTTCGGTGAGGAGCAGACCTATCCCTCCAGGATAGACCGGCCCTCCGTACACATGACCGCCCAAGGATAAAAAGACAGGACAGACCAGCATGCATCCCCCACACTTAAGGCAGTAGAGTGTCTTATTCAAGTCTTTGTCCTCACGGGCTTTGAGTCTACCGTTATCGAGAATGATGATGTGGACTTCCTGAGGTCCGTGAACTCCTATGATGAGCTCTTTTTCAATGTCTGTAGTGCGGCTCGGTCCTGTGATGAACGAGATATAGGATGTCATTTTCATCCCTGAAGAAGCTGCAATAAGGGTCTTGACCAAAGCTGTTGCTTCTTCCAGAGTTTCGACAAATTTTTCAGTTGTCACGATGGCGATATGCACGGGCGGAAGAGAGGTGACCAGTCTCGCATTCCCCTCATTGCTAACCAGGACGAGCGTTCCTGATTCGGCGACAGCAAAATTTGCCCCGGATATCCCGATATCCGCTTCTGAAAAATATTTGCGCATCTCTTTGCGAGCGAGCTTTACGATGCCCTGGGCATCGGGAGAGACTTCTTTGCCCAATTTCTGACTGAGAAGTTCGGCGATTTCATTTTTTGTTTTGTGGAGCGCAGGCGCTGTGATATGGGAAGGTCTTTCTCCGGCCAACTGGACGATCCATTCTCCGAGATCTGTTTCGATAACCGTGTGTCCCCACTCTTCAAGATGCCTGTTGAGCTCTATTTCTTCGCTCACCATAGATTTAGATTTGACAATCAACCGGCCGGTGTTGGATCCAGTTATGTTTTTAATGGCCGTGATGGCTTCATGGACATCAGAAGCCAAGTGAATGATGGATCCGGATTTTTCCGCTTCTTCCTTGAATTTGTGGATGAGTTCGGGAAGCCGGTTGAGATTCTTTTCTCGAATTCTCTTGGCATTTTCTTTGTGTTTGTCCCAGGGGATGTTTTGGATTGTCTGGGTATATTTTGAAAAATGCTGGGCAGAGGCTTTTTCCAGGGCTTTCTGGAGGGTTTCTGACTCGAGGGCCCTCTTGGCCTCTCTTTTATGTTTTTTTCTCGAGAACAATCATTCCTCCCCGTCTATTTGTCGCATGTAAGCTTCACGGTCGATTAAAATTTCTCTGGGTTTGCTTCCTTCTGAGGGGCCGACAATACCTTCTTGTTCCATCTGATCGATGATCCTGGCTGCTCGAGCATATCCCAGTTTCAATTTTCTCTGGAGATAGGAGGCGGATGCTTGTCCGGTATGCAGGATCAGCTCCACAGCCTTATCAAAAATGGGATCTTTTTCGACAGAGTCTTCTTCGACATATCCGACGGGGTTTTTGAGTACCCGCACAATTTTTTCATCGAACTCAGGCTCCCTCTGTTCTTTGACAAACTTGGCGATTCGATTGACTTCAGGGAGAGTTATAAAAGAACAGTGGAGGCGGAGAATACGGGGATAATTAGGGGGCATGAAAAGCATATCTCCTCTTCCGAGAAGTTGTTCAGCACCGGAAGTATCGATGATTATGCGCGAGTCGATTTTTGAAGGGACACGGAAGGATATACGGCTGGAGAAATTGTTTTTGATCGTTCCTGTGATAACGTCAGTTGACGGTCTCTGTGTTGCCAGGACAAGATGGATTCCGACGGCTCGAGCCAGTTGGGCAATGCGCGCGATGCTGTACTCGACTTCCTGGGCGCCAATCATCATCAATTCTGCCAACTCATCGATGATGATGACAATATAGGGGAGGGGCTTGAGATTTTTCTTTTCCTCTTCTGTCAGTTTTCCCTTGTCTTCCTTGAGAATTTTCTGGACGCGCTGATTGTATTGTCCGATATTGCGGACCCCAATTTTTCCCAGCTGTTGGTACCGGGCATCCATTTTTTTTATCGCATCCAGTAAGACGGCCTCCGCTTTTTTTGGATTCTTGATGATAGGACACAAGAGGTGAGGGACTCCCTCAAAAACGGAAAATTCCAGTCTTTTGGGATCTATCAAGATCAGTTTGACTTCATCCGGAGTGGCTTTGTAAAGGATGCTGCAGATGATGGCATTAAGGGCGACACTTTTTCCAGATCCTGTAGCTCCTGCGATAAGGAGATGAGGCATGACGGCGAGGTCCGTGATATAGACTTCGCCGTGAATGGTTTTTCCCAAAG
>CAZEWV010000018.1:0-18450 GCA_964516025.1 uncultured Eubacteriales bacterium | reverse complement strand
CCCCTGATCTCTGATAAAAAACAAGCCCAAAATGACCTGGAAGACCTTTTGTGGCATCTCCATAATAATACCAAACCCGTGTCGGATAGAGCCCCTGCGTGGCTTCAAAACTCTCGATACTCGCTGGGGCCCCCAGAATGATATAAATGCGTCCCATGTCGGTCATCCAGCCTTCGCGCGGAGTAGCTCTCCCTAAAACACTGTTTGCATACTGAAACCGCGTGATGTGTTCTTCTTTGTATTCATTGATAGGTGTTCCTTTCGTGGGATCCCTAATTTTCCAAAAAGTCTCGATAAAACTATCCCTCTCTCTTCCATCCGATAATTGCATAAAAACCTCTTCTTCCTCAGAAAGCATTATGTATTCGGTCAACTTCAAAAAGTCTCTGAACTTTTCAGGAAGGTCTTTTTGCTTGATCTTTTGGGTCCCTGAAATCAGCAAAGTCGAGAAGAGATAAAAAAGAAATACTATCCATACTTTCGATTTCATAAATGAATCCTCATTTCTTCATTATGAGTGTTTTTACTCAATATATAAATAAAAATTTAGGACTCATTTTTTCAAAAAATCGATGAATCTCTTCACTTTAACCGCCATATCAGAGGAAGTGTCTTGTTTGAGATAATTTTCGAACGTCTCCAAAGCATCTTTATTCTGCCCGTTTGATAAATAGGAAAGTCCTAAAAAATAAATCGCATCCAAAAAGTCTTCTTTAAGCTCTACAGCTTTTCTGTAATACTTCTGGGCTTGTTCAAATTTGGATTCAAGGTAAAAGTTTGTTCCAATGTTGTAAAGAACATTCACATTGTCAATTTTTTCGAATCCTACCTTGTTGTACCATTCCTGCGCCTTTTCTGCATCTCCTTTGTTTGAATGACTATTCCCAATATATATTTTTGTCTCATTATTTCCAGGGTCCTTTTCTAGCAATTTTTGATAGTAGGAGATCGCCTGGTCATAATCTTTCATTTTAAAATAAACATTCCCGATATTGGTATTGGCGAGGTAAACATCAGGAAATTTTTCGAGGATATCTTTATAAACTTGGATAGATTCTTCGAATTTCCCCTCCTTATAAAGACCATTGGCTTGATCGAATCTCTCATTTAACTCTGTGGAAAAAGACAGACTTTTAATCTTTTCCAACTCCACTACAAAATCTGGATTTCTTGTGCCCTCTTTCACTGAAATGCCAATCTTTTTGGATGAATAGCCCATCTTTTCAATATCGACATTCCAAGTCCCTCCTTTTATCCAGGATGCTACCCATCTTCCTTGGGAATCCGTCACAACCTCAAAGCCATCATTTGACTTTAAATACACAAGCTTAATCTTAACACCCTCGATAGGACTGCCAGACTGATCCGTAACAACTCCTCTAATTCTTGCTCTCCCTTTATAATCTTGGGGAAAAAGAAAGGATAATATCGATACAAAAATACCAAAAAAAACACAAGCTTTTTTCATCTGTCTCCTCCGTCACCTATTTGAGATTCTCATCATTTCATCTCGTTTCTAAGCAAAATAAAGCACAAATGTTGGCTCCGATTTTTCCAGCAAAATGAGAGAACAATGATCACACTCTTTTCGATGTTTTAGCCAATTAATTTCTTTGATTTCACTCTTGTTCCTATGATAGTATTATAATAAAAGAAAATATTATATACAATATTTTTTCACTTTTTTTAATATAACTTCGTAAATGCTTTCCACATTAAAATTCCGGAGGTAAAATGAAAAAAAGAAAGGACGCATATCGTCTTCTATCCATTTTGGGCTTAGGGATCGCTTTTTGTTTATTTGTAAACGCAAAAAACGCGTCCAGGGAACAACCTGTTCCCATCGATGGAACCATCCTTAAAAACCTCGAATGGAGATGCATCGGGCCTGCAAATCCTGGAGGACGCATAGATGATTTTGCAGTGAATGAAAGCAATCCTCATACCCTATTTGTTGGCACTGCTTCAGGCGGTGTGTGGAAGACAACAAATAACGGCGTAACATGGATCCCGGTTTTTGATGAACAGGGTTCAAGCTCTATCGGAAGTATCACTCTTTCCTCCTCCAATCCAGATGTAGTGTGGGTGGGGACCGGAGAACCCGATAACCGTCAGAGTTCATCCTGGGGAGATGGTGCTTACAAATCTACGGATGGCGGAAGAAACTGGAAGAACATGGGACTTCGCGATACCCATCACATCGGGAAGATCGTCATCCACCCGGAAAATCCGGACATCGTGTACGTGGCTGCATTGGGCCATCTATGGGGACCAAACGAAGAGAGAGGCCTTTTTCGAACCACAAATGGAGGAAAAACATGGACCAACGTCCTGTTTATCGACGAAAATACAGGATGTGTGGATGTGGCCATGGATTCGGAAAATCCTATCATCCTTTATGCCGCCACATACCAACGCCGTCGAAGAGGCTGGGGCTTTAATGGCGGTGGTCCAGGGAGCGGCATTTATAAAACAACCGATGGAGGAGAAACCTGGACAAAGCTAGGAAAGGGTCTTCCATCGGGTTCTGCTGGACGGATCGGAATCGATATTTACCGAAACGATCCCAATATTGTATACGCCATCATAGAGCATAAGGAAGGAGGGGTATTTCGTTCAGAGGATAAAGGCCTCACATGGAAGAGAATGTCAGAAATAAATCCGCGTCCGATGTACTACAGCAAAATCAGGATAGATCCCAATAACGATTTGAGAATCTGGGTACTTGGATCCCAGATGTTTTTTTCAGAAGATGGGGGCAGGTCCTGGAATCCCGAACTTTTAGCAAGAACGGTTCGGGAAAAAAGGGCCGTACATGGTGATCACCATGCCATGTGGATCAATCCTTCAAATTCGGACCATATGATCCTCGGATCGGATGGGGGTATTTATTTCTCCTACGACCGCGGCATATACTGGGACTTTGTGGACACCCTTCCGATAGGACAGGTCTACGAGATCAGCTATGACATGCGCAAACCCTATTACGTAATAGGAGGATTGCAAGACAATGGCAGCTGGCAGGGCCCCAGCGCTGCATGGTTCAGGCCGAAAATCACAAACGATGAGTGGTTCAGAGTTGGGGGAGCCGACGGCTTTTACAGCCAGGTCGACCCGGAAGACTATACCCGAATTTACTCAGAATCTCAAAATGCCGGGATCGAGCGCCTGGATCTTAAAACCAGCGAATACAAATCCATAAGACCTGTCCCAGAAGACCCAGCAGAAATATTCAGGTTCAATTGGAATTCTCCATTCCTCATGTCCACCCATGATTCGAACACCCTCTATTTAGGGGGCAATAAGCTGTTCATTTCCGAAAACGGGGGAGAAACCTGGAAGACGACTATCGACTTAACATCACAAATAGATAGAGAAAAACTTCCTCTCATGGACGTCCTCCCCGATAAAAACACCCTGTCCAAACATGATGGAACCTTGTTTTACGGAACGATCACCACTATTTCCGAATCTCCCCAACAAAAAGGGCTGCTGTATGTAGGCACAGATGATGGGAATCTTCAGATAACAAAAGATGGAGGAAAAACATGGAAAAACGTCACGAAAAATATTCCCAAGATTCCAAAATACACATATGTCAGCAGAATTGTCGCGTCCCACCATGCCTTGGGGACAGCCTACGCGACGTGGGATGGCCACAGAAACGATGATTTCAAAGCTTACGTTTTTTTGACAAAAGACTTCGGCGAAAGCTGGACGGATATATCGAACAATCTTCCTGAAGGAGGAACGGTCAGCGTGATCCGGGAACATCACCGCAACCCGAATCTACTTTTTATAGGGACAGAGAGAGGAGCTTATTTCTCGATCAACAAAGGAATTAGCTGGATAAAATTCACAAACAATTTCCCAGTGGTTCCGGTTGATGACATCGCCATTCATCCACGGGACAACGATCTAATATTCGGAACGCATGGAAGAAGTATCTGGATCCTGGACGATATCACACCGCTCGAACAATTATCCAAAGATATTTTTGACTCCTCCTATCACCTTTTCGATACGCGGCCAACCACACTGTATAACTTTTTTTCACGCAGAGCACACTACGACTTTAAGGGACTGTTCGGCCATAAAATTTTCAGAGCCCCAAATCCTCCGTATGGGGCGATCATAAGCTATTATCTCAAAGAGGATTCCCAGGAAGACATCCACATTTTTATACAAGATAGTTCCGGCCAGATAATCCGAGAGCTCGAGGGAACACAAACGGCAGGAATCAACCGCATAATCTGGGATTTGAGGCATGGATTTCCTGCCTCCCGACCTCCCGCCAAACCGGAAATGAAATATGGCCCGTCGGTTTTGCCTGGAAAGTACAAAATAACCCTGAAATGTCAAGATTTTGAGATGACAAAAACAGTGGAAGTCGAATTAGATCCTGCGATCTCTATTTCTTTCGAAGATCTAAAAGCCAGGCACGATGCCCTTGTCAACATATATAAATGGAATCCTATCCTAGTGGAAGTGAGAAAGACCTCGGAGACCATAAAAACGGAGATGAACAGACTAAAATCAAGATTGGAAAAAATCCCTGACACGCCTGAAACTATCCATGAACAAATCAACACAATCAACCAAGAAATTGAGAGGATTCACATGAAACTTTACGGCGATCCCAAAAATCCCAATCATAGAAGATACTTTTCCGTATTGGCTTTGCGAGGAATGGCTTCTTCTCTCGAAAGATTTACAGAGGCTCCAGCTGAATCGAGGCTGGAATTCATAAAGAAAAAAACAGGGGAATTGCAAACGATCATCGATAAACTAAACAGCGTCATTCAGGTTGATCTACTACAACTCAACACATTGTTGATAGAAAACAGGATCCCTCAGTTGATCAAGAAAAAATCCATAAAAAGATTTTAATATCTCATCTTGACAGCTAGTTTTTCCTGTGATAAAAAAGAGTTAATAATATTTTGTATATAATATATAAAACTTCTGTGGGTCTTGATGAATTGGGTACAAATAGATATTTTTTATTAAAACAAGGAGGAACGTATCATGGAAACAATCAAGTGTTTCAGAACGGGATTTTTTAGGATTTTAAAACTGCTCTGTTTTACCCTTGGGGTCTTAGGATTTATTTGCTCACCGACATCGGGTTTAGAAACTGAGGAAGTATGGACACCATCAGAGGTCATTCCCGGCAGGGATGACCACCCACCCGAACTGATAAAATTGGCAGAAGAATTCCGCGGTATTCGAGGACGGAGGAGTGGATTCCCGGATTTTGCCGCCGAAGTAAAAAAACAAAAAGAGCTCCTTTCGAAGTTTCGCGCCCGTCTTGACGATATGGACATTTTCGACTGGTCCATGCATTTTAAGATCGACTACCTGCTTATCCGCTCTGAAATGGATGCACTCGAATACGAATTATATGTGCGGCGGCACACAAGCAGAGATCCAAGTTTTTATGTGAATTCCGCTATCCGGAATGTGCGGCGTCACCTTACCGGCGGCCGCCGATTGGGCGACAATCCCAGGTTGATGCCCTTTTCCAAAGAACGAGCCCAAGATGTGCTCCAAGCTCTTGCCGAAACAGAAAAATTCCTCGTGCAGGGAAGAAATAATTTGACAGAGATGGTTCCGGAACTTGCCAAAATTGCCATGGAACATCCGGGGGGAGGATATTACACAGAAAACGGACAACTTAAGTATATCGTCGAGAACTATACAAAATGGGCAGAGGTCACGGCCCAACACTTCCCCGCTGCCGAAGCCAAAAAACTGGTGCCGGCTGCGATAGAAGCAGGAAAACGATTGAAGACGTTTGGAGAATGGCTCGAGAAGAACAAAGACAACATGCCGGGCAAATACTATTTCGGGAAAGACATCGTGGACTGGTACCTGAAGCATGTTATGCTCCTGCCATACAATTCCGATCAAATCAAATTCATGTCCAAGATAGAACGGGGCCGGTCGATTTCCTATCTCCAGTTCGAAATACACAAAAACAGGCATCTGCCACCCATCAAACCGGCACGAAATATCAAGGAATACCTTGCATGGGACGATGAAACTTCTCTTATCCTGCGCCGCTGGTATCTGGACATGGGACTGGATTTGATGAGCGACCAAGAGTACCAGACACTTATCCGCTCTGAAGGAGCTATGTATCTCTTGCCCTTCGGACTCTTAGCCTTTCCTTACGACGACAAACCGGGTATACACCGCATCACAGTTGTTCCAGACGATCACTGGCGGTCAATCTATTCCAACATGGGATTCCGAACCGATCCGGCCTCACTCCATGGTCATGAATACTGGCCCGGTCACACATACGCGGGAAAACTTCACCGCAACAATCCATGCCCCATTCGTGCCCGCCATCGCGACGGCGCTCACAGCGAAGGATGGTGTTTCTACCACGAAATTCTCCCTGTCATCATGGACTTTCCTTTTGTACGAGGACCCCGTGCCCGCGAATTGCCGTACATCAACAAGCTTCAACGAGCCGAACGTATGTTGATAGGTTTGGCTATCATGATCGGGGAGATCGGATTCGACGAAGCCATGGAACTCCATATAAAAAACACCCCGGCTCTTGGATCAGGTTTAGGAATTAGGCCGGAAGAAGCCTTTGAGGAAATCGAAGGATTTCTCCACGGTGGAAGCCTGCCCCACCAGTGCCAGACAGGATTACTGCAGTTTTATCAGCTTCTTGCAGACCGCAAAATGCAGTTAAAGGACAAGTTCGATCTCAAGGAATTTAACGATCAATTCATGAAGTACGGACAGATCCCTATTTCCCTGCTGAGATGGGTAATGTTGGGAGATAAGAGCGAGGTAAAACCACACTGGAAACCGACGAGGCTTTCTTCGATATTAGATACGCTGCCAGGTCAATCCAGCAAAGGAAAAAAATGATGAAAAAAACAGGCATCTTGTTGCTTGCTATTTTTTTATCGATGGCACCATATATTTTGTACTCGAAAACAGATACAGTCCAGGCATCGTCTGATACTCATCTCAGAGCGGAAGTCAGAGAGAATATAAAAGAAGCCGAATTGATTGCCCTCACCCAGCGCCTGGTCCGCATAAGGAGTGACTATGATGAGGGAGTCGCCGTCAATCACAAAGAAATCGCGAATTTCCTGGCTGATTATCTCCGCAAAATGGGAATGGAGGTGTTTGTCATTGAGCCTGAGCCCGATTATCCGACAGTCATAGCCCGACTCAAGGGAAGTGGAGGAGCACCTCAACTGGGATATCTTGGCCACTACAACACGGTGATGGCAGGCGACCTTTCCAAATGGGAGAAAGATCCCTGGAGTGGGGATTACGAAAACGGCCAAGTACATGGACTGGGAGCAGCAGACATGAAAATGCATATTGCCTCTGCTCTTCTCGCATCCAAGGCTGTTATCGACGCAGGAATCAAGTTAAAAGGTGATCTGATTCACCTTTACATTCCAGGCGAAGGGGCACAAACTCATAGCCTCCCCTATATCACCAAAAGCCATCCCGAACTCCTGAAAGCAGACTGGTATATCGATGAAGAGGGGGGATCCTCCCTTACCAAAAACTCCGGAGGCTGGACTTGGGTTAAGGTGCGAGCCACCGGAGTAACGGGCCATACAGGAGGAGGGCGCGGCGATGGAAAACCTGGTCCTCCCATCAATGCCATCTATAAGCTGGCAAAGGTCCTAACGGAAATCCAAAAAATCGACAATTGGATGACTTATGAAAAAGACCCATATCAAGCAAGGCCTCTTTATGACGGCAAACCGATCGTGGAGGCAGGAAAGATCGAGGGAGGTTATAAAGTCAACCAGGTGCCGGACTGGGCGGAAGTCCAGCTTGATATTCGCTTGCTGCCCGGGCAGTCTCCTGATGGGGTTCTCACGGAAATGCGGGCTCTTTTCGACCGTATGAAAAAAGAGGACCAAGAGCTGGAGGTGACTGTCGAACCGATGACCACCCAGTGGGTTCCGAAGAAATATTGGGACACACTCAACGATGACGATTTGCTGATAAAAGCCATAAAAGAAATTGCTCCTGCCTACATCGGCAGAGTTCCCGAATGGAAGGGGAGTATGGGTGGAGGACGGCCCGATCTCTGGTCCACTGGTGCCAAATGGGTTCCTTTTGGAGTACCAGGAGCTGGAGGAGGGATACATTCCCCGAACGAGTATGCGAATATCGACTCGGGAATGAAAAGGGCTAGACTCTTTGCCGCAATACTCCTTAAAGTGTTAGAATAAAACGAAACAAGAAATAAAAAGATTCTACCAAAGAGGACCTTTTATAATTACAAGGATGAAGTTTAGACATATCGCCATTCTCTTCAGCCTGGTTTTTTTGGATTTGCCGGGGGGGAACACCCAAATTGAGCCTTCCTATCGCGTACATGAGCGCACGGTTAAAAACCTAAATTGGAGGCTTCTGGGCCCTGCCCATATGAGCGGCCGTATAACAGATATCGCTGTATCAAGGGAGAATAAATACACGATATACTGCGCCACAGCTACCGGAGGGATCTGGAAAACGGATAACAACGGCACAACGTGGAATCCCATTTTCGACCATGAACAAACCAGTTCGATCGGAGATATCGCCGTAGCTGAGTCGAATCCTAACATCATCTGGACCGGCACGGGGGAAGCAAATGCCAGTAGTTACACATCTTGGGGAAACGGCGTCTACAAGTCGACCGATGAGGGCAAAACATGGTCCCACATGGGACTCAGCCAGACCCATCATATCGGTCGGGTAATCATCGATCCAATCGATCCAAACATTGTCTATGTCGCAGCTCTGGGCCATCTTTGGGGTTCGAATCCGGAACGAGGATTATTCAAAACCACAGATGGGGGAAGAACTTGGAAAAAAAGCCTCTACATAAATGAAGATGTCGGTTTCGTTGACGTCATCATGGATCCCACCGATAACAATACTCTGTATGCTGCTTCCTACGGACGAAGAGCGGATCGATTCGATGATTATGACAGCATGGGAATTCATGTCATCGAAAGTGGCAATATTTATAAGACCAAAGATGGGGGGGAAAATTGGGAAAAGCTGAACTCGGGACTTCCTTCGGATCGGGTGGGCCGCATAGGTCTCGATATTGCAAAGAATTCGTCGAATGTCATATATGCAATTTTAGAGAGAGCTCCCTATCAAATCTACCTCGAATCCACAGAAATCGATAAAATCAGACAAATGCTCCGATCCCCTCAGCCTGAAAAGAATGATGTGGAAGAACTTCGGAGGCTCATCGGGAAACGAACTCCACCAGAGGAAATTCCCGCTGTCGTCGTTCAAGGATTGGGCAGACGGCAACAGCTCCAAATGCACGTCCTGCTTGGTCACGGAGAGCTGGATACAGGAGGAGGGATATTCCGATCTGAAAACAAAGGGGAAACCTGGCGGCGTGTTAACAACTTAAACGAAAGAGCCAGTTATTATTCTCAGATCCGCGTAGATCCGAAAGACAAGGATCATGTTTATGCTCTACTCGTTCGAACTTGGGAATCGACGGACGGAGGAAGAACGTTCAACCAGAAAGGCTGGGCATTCTCTTCCTTTTTAACGAGCCGTTTTATCCATGGCGATTTTCATGCCTTGTGGATCGATCCGGATAATTCAAGCCATCTGATTATAGGTTCCGATGGCGGATTATACATTTCTTACGATGGCGGGGATAACTGGGAAGCTCATCCGATGCCCCTCGGCCAATTCGTTTCTGTTGCTGTGGATATGAGGAAGCCCTACTATGTGTATGGTGGACTCCAAGATAATGGTGTTTGGGGTGGCCCGAGCGAAACGAGACATGTCAGTGGAATCTCCGATGCAGACTGGTTTAAAGTCATCACTGGAGACGGAGGACATGTTCAGGTGGATCCCGGCGACTTCAATCGAATCTATGCTGAATCTCAATACGGGGCATTAAGACGAATAAACCTAAAGACAGGAAAACCACAAAGCATCCGACCACTTGAAAGCGGCACAGGCAGACAACTGCGCTTCAATTATGTCGCTCCGTTTATCATTTCTTCCCACGATCCGAATACAATTTATCTCGGAGCACAGTGTCTTCTCAAAAGCACAGAAAACGGAAATAATTGGAGGGCGATTAGTCCAGACTTATCCAAGAATGAATCAGCTCCCTTGACTTTTGAGGGATCAACCATTACCACTATTTCTGAATCGCCGCTAACACCAGGGACTTTATATGTCGGGACAGACGATGGCAATCTTTATTTCACCAGAGATGATGGCCAAGTATGGACAAACCTTTCTACTCAAATCTCAGATCTGCCCATGGATTCAGAGGGCCGGCCGAACATCTGGGTCAGCAGGGTCGAAACATCGCACTTTTTTGAAGGGCGAGCTTATGTCAGCTTTGACGGACATCGAGATGACAACTTCGGCGTTTTTGTGTACGCAACAGAAGATTTTGGCCAGAGCTGGTCTCCGATAAAAAGCAATCTTCCAGAAGGAATTCCTATCAATGTCATCCGAGAAGACCGGAAAAACGAAAACCTACTGTTTGTCGGCACAGAGATCGGTGTGTATTTTTCTCCGGATAGAGGCAGACATTGGATTAAGTTGAAAAAAGGTCTGCCCACTGTCCCTGTCGATGACCTGCTGATCCATCCAAGAGATGCCGATCTTGTGGCGGGCACCCATGGCCGAGGCATCTATGTACTAGACATTTCCCCACTTCAACAACTCACACAGGAAGTGCTCAGTTCGAACACATTCCTTTTCGCTCCTGAGACTGCCACCCTCTTTCATGTTGATATCACCAAGAATAAAGGGGCAAGTGGGTCCCGAAGATTTGTCGCAGAGAATCCCTACTCGAGTTTAACTCAGCTCAATGATAGAAGCGGTTCGGCTCCTCCAGGAGCCACCATTTATTATTATCTCAAAGAGTCCCTTCCTGTGCCTGTCAAAATATCCATTCTCGATAAATCCGGCGAGATCGTGCGAAATCTGACAGGGCCTGCCGATTTGGGCATCAATTTGGTGGTCTGGGATTTGAGAGAAACCCCTCTTCCCCTTCCTCCCTCCTTGCAACGGATTGGATCGAATGATTCTCGACACCTAGCTCAGCAAGGGCCGCGCACACGGCCAGGGCCATATATACAGGCTGGCCAGTACCGAATTCGACTTTTAACAGAAAAAGGAATTCTAGAGCGCTCTTTATCAGTCATAGAAGATAATTGAATCGGATAGTTAGGGGATTCTGACAAAAGAAGGGTCCAGAGCTCGAAGTGAACGTGAAGCGGGCTCGATTATAAGCAGAGCAAATGAAATAAGGATTTTTCCTATTATTCTTGATAACCGGGAGGTAACGTTGAAAAAAAGAAAATCGACAGGAAAGGTTTTCGCTAACCACGGACTTTATTCACTTTTAGGATTTTTTATTTTTATCCTATGCCTCAATCCTTTCGCATGGGCAAAAGCCAAAGAAACCGCCACCTTTACAGATGCGATAGTAGAGCGTTTGCAATGGAGACTTTTGGGCCCCACTCTTTACAGTGGTAGGATTGCAGATATTGCCATCCCCAAAGGACAGTCATACACTGTTTACTGTGCGGCTGCGTCGGGAGGCATTTGGAAAACAATAAACAACGGCACAACATGGAGTCCGATCTTTGACGACCAGGGGACAGGATCGATCGGGGCTATTGCCATTGCTGATTCGGATCCCAACATCATTTGGGTTGGGACAGGAGAAGCCATCGCTGCGAGCCATACAACATGGGGAGATGGTGTGTACAAGTCTACCGATGCAGGAAAAACCTGGAATAATATGGGCCTCAGGGAGTCCCAACAAATTGGAGCTGTGATCATCCACCCAGAAAATCCCGACATCGTTTATGTTGCGGCTGTTGGGCATCTTTGGGGAGCAAACCCAGAGCGAGGTTTGTACAAAACCATGGATGGTGGAAAGACATGGAAAAAAAGTCTATTCATCGATGATAAGGCCGGTGTTGTCGATGTGGTGATGGACCCCTCTGACAGCCAAACTCTCTATGCCGCAGCCTATGGGCGAAAAAGAGGACGTTACTCTCGATCAGAAACTGAAGAAGTAAAAATCCTCAAAGGAGGGGGCATTTATAAGACATCAGATGGAGGTCAAACCTGGATTAAGCTCATATCAGGTCTTCCGACAAAACGCTTAGGGAGGATCGGTCTTGCCATCTCTCTATCTAATCCAAAGAAAATTTATGCCCTTGTGGAGAGAGCGCCGTATGAAATTCATCTTGAAAAGACAGAGGTTAAAAAGATTAAAATTTTGCTAAAATCTGAGAAGGAAATAGATGAGACAGAGCTTAGCCGTATCCGTGATCATGTGAAAAGCCACACACCCGCAGGTGAACAGGCAGCAGCCATTATCGAAGGCCTCGACAGGTCTGAACGGATAGAGTTGAGAAACATTCTTGGCTTAGGTGAACTCGACTCAGGTGGAGGCGTTTTTCGCTCCGACAATAATGGCCAGACATGGCACCGGGTGAACAGCATGTCTGTTCTCCGTAGAGCAAGCTACTACTCGCATATTTACGTCCATCCCCTCAATGAAAATATAGTGTATATCCCAGAAGTTCGGATGAATATATCACTTGATGGAGGGGAAACATTCAAGCAAGAGGGCTGGGCGTTTTCCTCCTGGCTAACCAGCAAATTCATCCATGGAGATTTCCATCCGCTTTGGATCAATCCTAAAAATCCCGATCATCTGATTGCGGGAACAGACGGGGGTTTGTACTCTTCCTATGATGGGGGAAATAACTGGGAAGCCCACCATATGCCAATCGGGCAGTTTCATACGATTGCTGTGGATATGAGAAATCCTTATTACGTCTATGGTGGAATGGAAGATAACGGCAGTTGGGCAGGGCCAAGCGCCACCCGACATATAAGTGGCATCACCAACCATGATTGGTTCAAATTTGATTCTTCAGATGGCGCATACGTCCAGATTGATCCGACAGATAACATGACAGTGTACACCGAATGGCAGAATGGAAACATCCGGCGCCTTGACCTCCGGACAGGCATTCGAACCGCAATCAAACCGCTAACAAAAAAAGGAGACGAGACCCTTCGCTTTAACTTCATCACGCCCTTTTTGTTGTCCTCCCACGATTCGAATACCCTTTACATAGGAACACAAAAAGTCCTGAAAACAGCGGATCGAGGAGACAACTGGAAGGCGATCAGTCCTGATTTGACCAAGGACAAGAGGATTGCAACGATATCCGTGATTGCCGAGTCACCTCTCAGGCCAGGCTTATTGTTTGCGGGCACAGAGGATGGAAACGTCCAAATCAGCCGCGACGATGGCGTTTCCTGGTTCAATGCGGCAGATCGGATAGCAGAAATCCCTCAGGATAGAAACGGCCGGGCAAATATAAACGTGAGCAGGATCGAGGCATCCCATTTCGATCCGGGGACAGCCTATGTGAGTTTTGACGGTCACAGGGACGATGATTTCCGGGCCTATATCTATCGCACGACGGATTACGGTAAAACTTGGAAATCGATCAAAGGAGATCTTCCGGCCTCTCTTGTTGTGAGAGTTATAAGAGAAGATACGAAGAATCCCAACTTACTATTTATCGGATCGGATGCAGGAGTTTATGTATCCATCGACGGAGGGATGGGCTGGGTCCCGCTGAAAAATGGATTGCCCCCAGTAAGGGTGGATGACATGGTGATTCATCCCAGGGAAGCTGATCTTGTGATCGGGACACATGGACGTGGTATCTACACCTTGGATATCGCCCCCTTGCAGGAGATGACACAAGAGGTAATAAATTCAGACAGCTATCTATTTAACATCCAGCCGGCTACTCTATTTCACTTAGACATCACCAAAAATAAAGGGGTCCGGGGCGCACGATGGTTCATGGCTCAGAATCCTTATTCTGAGGTTCTTGATTTATTAACGGCACGCTACGTGTTGGGTGAGAATGGCGCGCTGGCTCCTCCGGGTACTGCTATTTATTATTATCTAAAAGAGGGCTCAACAGAACCTCTAGAAATCACCATCCTCGATCAAAAGACAGAACAGCACGTCCGTGTTCTGAAAGGTCCGACTGAAAAAGGTATCAACAGGGTGATTTGGGATCTTCGAAAATCCCCGGTTGCGCTGATTCCCACGGAAGGGGGGAATGATGCTGTTCGTTTGAGAGAGAGCGGTTTGGATGCGCGGCCAGGTCCTTTTGTGGTGCCTGGGAAATATCGAGTGAGACTTTCCATCGGGAAGGCCCGATTCGAACGCACTCTGCTGGTGGAACCCGACGAATTTTTAAAGTTTTAAGACGGGAAAAGAAAAGCAAGAGTGAACCCCTCCCTCTTTTTGAGGGAGGGGCTCTAACTTAAACTCAAACCTGCTAGAAGGAGAACCGGACTCCGAATTTCAGGACTCTTGGGCCAAAGTTATCCCGTGCTTGATAATAATTTGTTCTTGGACTGAAAACTTGACCCTGAACCGTGTAACTTCCATGGCGCTTAGGTTGTCTCCAGTGGATGGTAGAGGAATTGAACACGTTGTAGATGTCTACACTGAAAGTTACTTTTCCCACATCTTTAAAGTTAAGCCTTTTCTGGACACGGAGGTTAAAAAGCATAATGTCGGAGCTGCGCTCTGTGCCATGAGGAACCAACCAGATCCTGTTTGAATTGCTTCTGGGATTGGGAAGACTGGTATCCCTGATGTCATAATATTCCTGGACTTTTCGGCCTTGTCGTGCATTAAAGGTAAACGAAATATCGACGTCCCACGGGAGTTGGTAAAGACCTGAAGCTTTGACCATCCAGGTAGGGGTATCATATCTCCCTGATCTCACGGTTGATCCTTCTCCTCTTCCGGTTGTACCTCTTCCTTCCAATGCCCATATCGCTGTCGGGTCCATCTCACCTTCATCCCCAAAATGAGCTTCTTGGTGTCCCAACGTGAATGAGCTATTCAGCATCCAGCGGTTCGACAATCTTTTGGTGAAGATTACGTCTATTCCGTAATAATCAACATTGTAATCAGGTCTCCGCTCTTCAACCCTCCAGGGCGTATAGCCATATTCTGGTTTCAGTACATACCATTCATGTTGACTGCTTTCTTTTGTGTCAGGAATGCCCGGTACGGTTGAAGGTGGTGTCCCGGCAGACATGTACCAATCCTGGGACTGCAGCTGTCCTGTTTCGGGATAATAGGAACGGTACCAGTTCCATCGGTCATATTTTCTGTAGCTTGCGGCTAGGGTTACGGCAAGATCCTGAGCAAGTTCTCTCTCAAAAGTGAGGCCAATAGCAAGTGTTCTCGGAGCTCCTGTACCTTCGTCTATCAACGAGTAGGGATCCGTCGTTTTTAGGGGCTCCCGAGGATCATAGCTCCCATACATGACACCGGCTGCATCATCCAAATCCCCGATAAAATTGCCGCTGTCATCAAAAGCTCTATAGAGTGAATAATCATTCGAGTCGTTCCAGTAGAGTTCGTTCAAATCATAGAGGCCGTTGCCGTTTCCATCACGCCACCAGAAGCCCATCCAGCCGCTTGTTCCTCCGGGTTGCCATCTTCTAGCGTAACTGCTTGACATCCACTGATGATATATGGCCGTATGGAACTTCAGGACATTCTTCCCAACTCCCCCTATATCCCAAGTTATAGAGAATCTCGGAGAGAAATTCGCCCAGCTGTAGTTATTTCCATCCCTATCAGTACCGCGTATTTCCTGCATTGAAACCTTAGGAATCATAGTGTCGATCGCATTTATGGCAGCTGAAGAAAAATTATTCGTCCAGGCAGGATGATCTTTCTCGACAGCTAAAACATCGATGGGGTCAACGTAAGGAACCTGATAGTCATATCTTAGGCCTGCGCGTATGCTGAATCTGTTGATCGTTACGGTGTCCTGGACAAATAACGAGAGAGACCTTGTCGTTCGGCTGTTGTATCCTCCTCTACTGACCCTAATATTCCGAATGCCGGGAACAACATCCGGAATACCATCGGCATCGATATCGACAGTCGGGCTGTTATAGTTGAAATTGACCCTTGCATTTCCGGCATATCCACTTTCAGATTTGCTGCTGTGTTTGGCCCATTCGCCGCCAAACCGGATTTCATGAGCTGCACCGAAAAGGTCCTCATTGAAATAATCACCGATGACCTGGGCTCGCATGTGCGGCCTCGACGACAGGCTTCTGCTAGCGCTGTCTATCCAGAGTTGATTCGTCTCATCATATAAAGCGAGCTTTGTTCTTTCGGTATCTATCATCGGCGTCCACTGGCTCCATCCCCCTAGAGACACGAACTTGGCAGATAGATACAGGTCAGATCCGAATGTGTGTTCATCCATGATTTTGTAAAGGGGATTGCCAAGTTTTGGTATACCGCCCATTAACAATCCATTGGGCAATTCTGAGGTTGCATCTTCGCCTTCACTTCTCTTCGGATTCCCACGTATGTAGGCTTCAAACCGGTTCTGAGGAACTAGCGAAAGGTTCAGTTTGAAGTCGTAGGACCAAGCATTAAAATTATCCGCTGTTCCATAAACATTCCAAAGCTTTGTATCTTGAAAATCATAGGCTAGGAAAAACCAGGCTTTGTCTTTGATAACAGGTAATCCGACATAGACACCAAAGTCCATGAGTTGATTGATATGTGACATATACGGGATACCGGCATCTATCAATTCCTGGGAATGATTGTCCCACTGGAACTTCTCATCTGAAAAAAAGATTCTCCCGCCGATGGTCGGCGTATTCCCGCCTCGCTTCATGATGACGTTATTCGTGAGTCCTGAAGTCTGTTGAGTGACATCGGCTGCCCCACCCACGATGATGTTCATTTCACTAATGGTGTCGTAGTTGTAGTAGATCGCCGCAGATCCGCGGGCTGCCATGCTGGTGATATTGATCCCATCCACAGCATAAGTGGTCAAATAATGATCAGGGTCTCCACGAGCAGAACCGGCATCTTGCTGAAGCGATTCCTGTCCGCCGATGTTCCAGTATCGGGAGTACACACCGGGTGTCATTTTCTCAGCCATCCAGATATCTCTGGTCGATGGGAGCTCCTGAAGAACTTCCTCTGTGTGATGCATTCCAACTTCAGTGGTTTTCCTGTCGATAAGCGGTCTTTCAGCCGTAACCGTAATTGTTTCTTCGATTCCGCCAAGTTCCATGGTAACCGTGATATTCGTATTCGCTCCGAAGTTGACTTCTATCTCCTTAACTTCCTTCGGTTTAAATCCTTCTATGGAAGCAGTGATGGAATAGTCCCTTCCGGGTGCAAGCGTCATGAAGCGGAATTGCCCTTTGGGTCCGGTCAATACGATAATAGGAGCTGTTCTCGATCCTGTCAAAGTAATCGTTACTCCAGGTAGCGGAATGTTGTCTTTGTCAACAACGTTACCATATATGTTTCCCCTTCCTGATTGGGCATGCAAAGAACAGGATAGGACTAAAACAAAAAATACTAAAAGTAATTTTCGCATTAAAAACCTCCTCTCGTTTCGTTTTTGCGATTAAACGAAATCCAAACCTCAGGAGTGAATGATATCACCCCCACTTTTTCCTTTTTTTCTTGAATATCCTTATTTTTCACCTCCTTCATCTGGCTTCTTTACTTCCAATTTTCAGGAAAGCATGGCCTCTGATTTCTAATATCATCATCACACATAAGATATATAGTATATTGTATGCATCTTTTGTGCCAAATTCGTATTTTTTTTATCTTCTGTCTTTTCAATGGATTAGCTCTTCTTCCAAGGAATTTTTCGCCAAGAATTATCCAATATGTTGGATGTATCCAACTTTTTGGATGATGCGCCAAACGGGATTATGTAGGAAGTATGTACAAGTGTAGTGCTTGCCTGTTTCCCCAGGCCTTTCTCTTTCATAACGACACTTTTGTAATATATTGTATACAAAATATCATCTATAAAATTTTTATCATAAGAAAATCTTCTTGTCAAGTTATTATTTGAGAGCGTTCAATAATACAGATTTCAGACTTTGATCACCGGGCTAACTTTCCCAGTAGTCTTATACTCAAAGATTATATCTTGAGTTAAGACAATATCATGCTCTTTGACATGCATTGTGACGTTATCAATACCCATATAGGTATTCGTATATTCCATACGCTAACGATTTTCTTTGACCAATCCGTATCCTCGTTCTATGGACGTACGAAAAGATTTTAATCTCTTGTAGATAATAGTAGCTGGAGTAGCAGGCCCATATTTCCGATAGCTTTTTTTGAAATGGGTATAAAAAGTCAATCCGCTTTGACTTGATGTTTTGAGATAAGGACAATGAAAAAGCTTCTCTTGATCGTCCTTTTCGCAAATTCTTTGACATACATATTTTGTTCGGCCTCTTTTGTAATCCAGTACTGTTTTAACAAGCGGATAGCCAAAATCACAAAGAGGTGTTCCTTGTGAATCAAATCTTTTTGGA
>CAZEWV010000017.1:0-18452 GCA_964516025.1 uncultured Eubacteriales bacterium | reverse complement strand
TCAGTACCGGATTGAACGGACAGCCGGAAGTTTTGAATTACCTTCAGACCCAACACCTCACTTTTTTACCGTTCTTGAAAGACATCGGCGGATATGTGGCCCTCATTCATGGAATTGTTGGGACTTTGATTCCCCTTATCCTGGTTATGATGATGACCCGATTTTTTGGTCAAAAGAAAAGCTGGAAAGATGGACTGTCCATTCTGCCCTTCGCTCTTTTTTCAGGCCTCTGCTTTACCATCCCCTACACTCTCACAGGAATATTTTTGGGACCGGAATTTCCCTCTTTGGTCGGTTCTCTTGTTGGACTTTCGATTGTGATCCCTCTAGCCAAAATGGGATTTTTAATTCCTAAAGACACATGGGATTTTGCCCCAAAAACAACCTGGCCAGAAGAATGGAACGGTCAGACTGTTGAGACCGACGCAGGAGACAATCCAAAAATGAGCATAACTCGGGCATGGCTGCCCTATGTTCTTATCGCCGTCTTTCTCCTTATCAGCCGTCTATGGAGTCCACTCACCAAGATTTTAGCTTCTGTCACACTGAAATGGACCCATATCTTTCAGACCTCTATAAACACAAGTTTTCAACCTTTTTATCTCCCCGGATTTCTATTTATTCTCGTCGGAATTTTGACTTTTCTTTTCCACAAAATTCCTAAAATAAGATTCAAGAATGCCGCCAAACAGTCGTTTAAGGTTCTTTTAGGTCCGGCAATTGCTCTTGGGTTTGCGGTTCCTATGGTAAAAGTGTTCATCAATAGCGGAGTGCCCGGAGGATTGGACAAAATGCCGGTCACTCTGGCCTCCGGTGCCGCCGCACTCATGGGGCAGGGTTGGACCGCATTCGCCGCTGTTATCGGTGCCATGGGAGCATTTATCGCAGGAAGCAACACTTTTAGCAATATGATGTTTTCTCTTTTCCAATTCACAACAGCCTTAAAGATCGGACTTTTCCCCGTCGTTATCGTCGCACTGCAGGCAGTAGGAGGAGCGGCAGGAAACATGATCTGTGTCCACAATGTCGTGGCTGCCTCGGCTGTTGTCGGGCTTACAGGAAAGGAAGGTTCGATTATCCGCAAAACTCTTATTCCTATGACCTATTATCTTATGGCCGCAGCCCTTATCGGCTTCCTGCTAATTCTAATTGGAGTCAGGCTTTGAAGCTTTCGACTAAATAAGGATAAATCTATGACAGATGGATTAAAAAGAAGGGATTTTTTGAAAACTCTTGGATTGGGAGCTACGGCCCTCTCTCTGGGACTTTGTTCCGAATCGAAAAAGGGACCCCTGAATTTTGTTGTTATCTTCACGGATGACCAGGGATATGGAGACCTGGGGTGCTATGGAGCCAAGGGATTTTCCACCCCAAATATCGACCGTTTGGCTTCTCAAGGGATGCGTTTTACAAGTTTCTATGTGGCCCAGGCGGTCTGCAGTGCTTCCCGTGCAGCACTTTTAACCGGCTGCTATCCCAACCGTGTCAGCATCCTCGGAGCTCTTGGGCCCCAGGCTAAACACGGCCTGAACTCCGAGGAGGAGACAATCGCTGAAGTTTTGAAAAAAAAGGGTTATACATGTGGCGTGTTCGGAAAATGGCATCTCGGCCACCGTGAACCTTTTCTGCCTCTTCAACATGGGTTTGATGAATATTTTGGACTTCCCTATTCCAATGATATGTGGCCTCTAGATTATGATGGTCAGATGGCACCTGAAGGGACCAATAAGGCCAAGCATCCATGGCCTCCTTTAATCGATGGAAATAACATCATTGGCAGAGTCGAGTCCATGGAAGATCAGGATAACCTGACCACACAGTACACACAAAGAGCTGTGCAGTTCATTAAAAAGAATAAAGTCCGTCCATTTTTCCTTTACGTTCCCCATACAATGGTCCATGTTCCTTTAGGGGTTTCCAGCCGTTTCAGGGGAAAGAGCGAACAAGGCCTCTATGGAGATGTGATGATGGAGATCGACTGGTCCGTAGGTGAGATCACAAAGGCACTAAAGAGACACGGCCTTGAAGAAAACACTCTTGTTTTGTACACAAGCGATAACGGTCCCTGGCTCAACTTCGGCAATCATGCGGGTTCAGCCGGGCCGCTCAGGGAAGGAAAGGGAACTTCATGGGAGGGGGGGGTCAGAGTTCCCTGTATCATAAAATGGCCGGGGATGATTGCCCCTGGCACGGAATGTGACAAGATGGCCGCCACAATGGACGTGCTGCCCACTCTCGCTTCGATAGCCGGTGCTCCGCTTCCGGCCAATCGGATTGACGGTGTCAACATCCTTCCTCTACTAAAGGGTGAAAGCAATGCCAATCCCCGGGAACATATGATCTACTACTATGGCAAACAGCTCCAGGCTGTTCGGATGGACAGATGGAAACTGCATTTTCCTCATAATTACCGCTCTTACGAAGGAGTCGAGCCAGGAATGGACGGCATAAACGGTCCCTATGCTAGAGGAGAAACCGGATTAGAGTTGTATGATCTAAAGGATGATATCGGTGAAACAAATAATGTAGTGGACATATATCCTGAGATTGTTAAGAAACTCCAGGCATTTGGAGAGAGAGTCCGGGAAGACCTGGGAGACAGGGAAAAAGTCGGAAAAGGGATTCGCCCCGCGGGAAGAATTCAGGAGAATGCGGGAAGTGAATGAATGATTAGGTCTTGATAAAACTTATCATTTAAGTCATATTATAGGGGAGGAAAAAATCTTGGAAAGGAAGCGTTGTCTCGTTTTTTTTACTATTGTCCTTCTCTTTTTTGCAGGCGCATGTAATAAAGCTGTTCCAACTGGACCCACACAACCTGACTTGGGAAACGGGCAGATAGCACTGCTTCACATCACGGCCACTATCACTTTAAATGGCGCTCCATCTGCCAATGTGGATGTCTATCTCTCCGGCAATGATTCAAAAAAAGTTCAAACAGGAGCAGATGGAACATTCAGCTTTACCGACCTTCCTATCGAAACGTATTACATTACTCCCTCCAAACAGGGATATTCTTTCTCTCCTGTCTACCTTGAATTCAACACCAACACGGACAATTATGCCTTTACGGCCCAGAATGCTTCCTACGGATCCGAAGAAGGGTCCATCATGGCAAATTTTTCAGCTATGAATCAAAATGCCCAAAATCTCTCTCTATACGATTTATTTGGTCAGATGGTTCTGGTCAACTTTTCTGCGGATTGGTGCGGCCCCTGTCGAACGGAAGCCCCTCAACTCAATGCTGTTTTTAACACATATAGAGGAAGAGGGTTCCATGTTATATCAATCCTCTTTAGCGGGGACAATTTGACGTGGGCTAACGAATACAGCCTGGAATATCCTGTCTTGGACGACAGACTAAGAAATATATACAATATCTACAGGACGGGATATGTTCCTGTGAATATTCTGATCAACAGAAATGGCCATATCCTCTATAAAAAAAGTGGGTACAATGAAATCGAAATTGTAGAGTGGCTCGGTAAATTCCTATAGTTTGGATTGCCCTCAACTTCACTTTACCTGGATTTTCCCCCTAGAACCGTAATATGACTTCCGCTCTAACACCTTCAAATGACGGAAAATACCGGCAGATCCCACCTGAGCATTTCACCGATCCCATCGATGAACCGATAAACAACCGTATCACATTGGACGAAGATATTTTTAATTCGAGTTGAGCTGCCACCCAATCTGTTTTATCCTTAAACGCCAATGTCTCCGGATCAATCGTCCGGTCGTAAAACAACGTCAAGACGCCCCTGCCGGTCCAGTGGATAGAGAGAAAGGCTCTGCGCTCAAAATATGTAAAAAAGCGGCCTTTAAAATCTTTGCTTTTCCAGTCGGCTTCGATACTCCATTTGGGCAGTACAGGATAGGTCAAATTAAATTGGTAGTGAATCGTGTGTCCATACGTCACAGAGAAATATGGGGCCGCCCCTTTTTCATCCCTGTAACCAGCCAAAACATTCCAGTATCCTGTGTCCATAAATTTTTTTTCAATCCCACCATAGACATGTGAGATTTTTCTTTCTGCACGACCGACGACAGACTCCTCAAGCGGGACATCCTCCAAGTAGGCAAATTTCCCATATATCAGCAGCTCTCTGCCGGGAAAAAAATAGTCAATCCGTCCGGAAAAACCGAGTATGTTCTCGGCACTATCGTCAAACAAATTGGCCAAAATATCCAGATCCTCACTCTCTAATAGAGGAGGCCGGTTGTACTCAAAATCCAGATGTCTGTAATCTTTAAATTCCAGCAGGAATGAAAGATTACCAAAATACAGGCCGGATTCCAGATATAAACCAAAACCATTCTGTATTTGATCTCCGGAATGCTTCTTTTTTTGTGCGAGTGAAAATTCCCCATAAAATTTAATGTTGTGATTGATTTCGGGAATATCCAAACTCACAGACTCCATAAAAACATCTTTGTTGCCGTAGAGTGATCCCTTGGCTAGCCGGGAATACATCCCATTCAAACGAATTTCAGCAAAACTCCCGGCTTTCCATGCCAGAGATCCTCCCACTATCTTATCCTTTTTGTCTTCTTCCCGGCGGTCTATCCAGCCCCCCATAATATCCAGAGAAAGAGACCCGCTGTGGAATTGGATATCAGCACCGTCTACAGTTGAATCAATAACATGCTCCAGGCCCTCCCTTTCAAAAGTCTTGAGAAGACTAAAAAGAAGGCCCCGGCCCAAAGTGTAATAAAAATCACCAAACCTAATATCCATATTTTTTGTCTGCAGTTCGAAAAATCGCTTTGCCAGAGAAAAATCATCTTTAAGCGGAGAAAAACCCAGATTTGTGTCGGATCTCATTCCAAAAACATATCCATTTCCCGAAAAGGTCAAATCGAGTTGATTTAAGATCTGATAATTTCGACCTTCACGGAATAGAGTCACATAATCTTCATCTGAAAAACCTCTGAACAGAAAATTTTCATTGATGCTGTATGACAAGCGTTTTTTTTCGACTGTCTTCCGGTCTTTAAAAACGTTTTCAATCTCTTCAGCCATTAAAATCTCATCCCCGGGGCTGTAACCCTGATGGACATATCGTATGTACCCTCCCCTATCGATAAGAACTGAATAGGGCAAGAGAAGACTGGGATTATATAAAGAGACGACCGTTGAATCACTGTCCAACAGCACAGGAAAATTGTACTGATATTTCCGCATGAAATTATTTACCAAAGCCGTTGTGTCGGGTCCATCTACACTTATGGCCAAAACCGTTAGTCCTTTTTCACGGTATTTGTCATAGATATTCTGCAAATGCCGCAGTTCTTTTATGCAGGGAAAACACCACGTCGCCCAAAAATCGATGAGAACAACCTTATCTTCATAGGCATCACTGAGCCGGACACGGTTTCCATCCAGATCTTTAAGAACAAAATCTATGGCCTGCTGGGATAGAAGTGGTGGCCCAAATAGAAGCATAAGGGCTATCAAGACAAAACCAAACCTCAGCGAAATCATTGCTGTTATTTTACGTCAAAAATCTCTTGTCAACAAATTTTCAAAACAGAAAGCATGTCCATTTCTGTGATTTTGTTTTCCTTTCGAATCACATTCGAATCACATTTTTGACTTGAATCAGCGCCTATGATATATCTTTTTATCTTTTAAGGGAGAATTCATTGAGTTTAAAAAATAAAACAATATCAAGCGTCTTGCTGTTGATATTTTTCTTCATTATAGGCCTTTCAACGGGTT
Source organism: uncultured Eubacteriales bacterium (assembly GCA_964516025.1). Taxonomy (GTDB): domain Bacteria; phylum Acidobacteriota; class Aminicenantia; order Aminicenantales; family Aminicenantaceae; genus JAUWVG01. Next base: position 12,727 of record CAZEWV010000017.1, on the reverse strand, counting down.
TTTCTGACGAAAAAACTGATCAGGTCGATGCCATCTTTGCCCAGTGGGATAAATCGGATTCTCCAGGATGTGCTCTCGCTGTCATCCAAAACGGAAAGATAATCTATAAACGCGGTTATGGCATGGCCAACCTTGAATTAGATGTTCCCATCAGCCCTCAATCGGTTTTCTATATCGGATCCGTCTCTAAACAGTTTGTTTCGGCCTGCATAGGACTGCTGGCCCTCCAGGGCAAACTATCCCTCGATGACAACATCCGAAAATACGTACCGGAGATTCCGGAGTACGAAACACCCATAACAATCCGACACCTCATCCATCACACATCCGGGATGAGGGATTATCTCACACTGATCGGAATTGCAGGATCCGACTTCGGCACCTACCACGAACAGGACGTGCTCGATCTCATTGCTCTTCAAAAAGAGCTTAATTTTAATCCTGGCGAAGAGCATCTTTACAGTAATTCAGGCTATTTTATGCTGTCAGTTATTGTTCAACGAGCCAGCGGAAAGACATTACGTGAGTATGCTGAGGAATACATTTTCAAACCATTGGGCATGAATAATTCCCGTTTCCATGACGACTACATGCAGCTGATAAAAAACCGGGCGACAGGATATCTTTCTGCCGGAAAGGGTCAGTTCAGAAATTTTATCTCCACATTCGACAATGTGGGATCAGGAGGGCTTTTCACTTCCGTCGAAGACCTCCTCCTCTGGGATCAAAATTTTTATACTTTTAAAGTCGGTGGAAAGGAATTAAATGACCTGATGCACACAAAGGGGACTCTCAACAGCGGGGCTGAACTCGATTATGCGCTTGCCCTTGATCTTGGAACCTACAAGGGTTTAAAAACCGTAGAACATGGAGGAGCCCTGGGTGGATACAAGTCTGCATTGACCCGTTTTCCAGAACAAAATTTTTCTGTTGTTATTCTCTCCAACCTCAGCTCGGTTAATCCCTCGAGTTTAGCTTACAGGGTCGCAGACATTTATCTAGCAGATTATTATGAAGAAGAACAATCCGAGGCTGAAACAGAAAGTTTGAAGACAATTAAACTTACGGAGGAAAAGCTCAAGGATAAAGTCGGATTTTATATCAATACTCATTCAGGGGCATTCTATAGAATAAGACTGGTCAAAGACCAACTGCAATTTTCAGGAATGGGACAGAGGTACACTCTCGGAGCTATTTCAGAAAATGAATTTGTTTTAACTGGAATTTCCCAAATCATCACTCTAAAATTTGAAAAATCTGAAGGCGGACAGCCCACACACCTTGAAATCACTCAAAAAGAAAGCCCCGTCCTTACATACAAATCCTTTGAGCCGATCAAACCCACACCCGAAGAACTTAAAGAATACACTGGTGAATACTCCAGCGAAGAACTCGACACAACATTCAAAATCGAATTCATCAAAAACAGACTACGCTTCACACATCGAAACGCGCTTGCAGGCACTCTGCAAACCAATTATAAGGATATTTTCAGGATCGGAAATATAAGAATTATTTTTTCTCGAGACAGAAACAAGCAGATAGACTCGTTTATTGTCAATGCCGGACGGGTCACAAACCTTCGTTTTTTTAAAAAATAATTCAGGTCTCATTACCTAGGTATGATGATTAGAAAACGGTTTTTCTTCTTTATCTTTTTCACACTCCTTCTCTTTTTCAATCCTCTTTTCTCTCAAGACAAAGACATTAAAAAGCGCGTACAGAGACTGGACCTCAGGAATATCCCGCTCGAAACCATAGAGCACAATTTTGATGTTCTCCATTATGCCTTTGACTGGACCATCGATATGATCTCGGAGAGCATTGAAGGGAAAGCCGTCATCAAGTCAAAAAGTAAGATGAACGACCTGAACCAAATTATTCTACATCTGTCCACAGCCATGACCGTAACACAAATAAAACAGGACCAAACAGCGCTTGCCTTTACGCATGCCAATAACCTTTTGACCATCTTTCTTGCACAAACTCCCGGTTTAAACCAGGAATTTGAAATCGAGATCACCTACTCTGGTATCCCTCAAGCAGGATTGAATTTCTCTAATCACCAAGGTCAACCCATATTCTGGAGTCTGGACGAACCCAGTGATGCCAGAGAGTGGTTTCCTTCCTTCGATCATCCCTCGGATAAAGCCACGGCTGAATTAAAAGTCACCGTTCCTCAAAACATTGTCGTCGCGTCTAATGGGACTTTAACCAAAACCCAAGTCAATCCAGATAGCACAACAACCTATACCTGGAATGAAGATTCTCCCATCGCCACTTATCTCATTTCTGTAGCTGGTACTAACTATTCGACTTTCTCAGACACCTACACCTCAGGATCCCAATCAATGGACGTTTTGTATTATGTCTATCCGGAGGATCTCACACAGGCTCAAACGGATTTTTCGGTCACCGTTCCCATGATCGCGTTCTATTCTTTGCTTTTTGGAGAATATCCGTTTCTGGAAGAAAAATATGGGATGGCCGCTATTCCCGGAGGAACGGCTATGGAACACCAGACAATCACCTCCTATCCTTCGTTTGCGATCAGGGGAGATCATCAGTATGACTGGCTGATCGCCCATGAACTGGCCCATCAGTGGTGGGGAGATCTAATAACTCTGGCCGATTGGGATGACATCTGGCTGAACGAAGGATTTGCCACCTACTCCGATGCATTGTGGATCGAATACTTATCCGGACCTTTGGGACTTCAAGCTCGGATGCAAATTTTTAAAGATATATACTTTAAACATGGAGGCCTTGAACATTCTGTCTACAATCCCCCTTCGGGGCACCTTTTCTGTGAAACCGTCTATGAAAAGGCCGCTTGGGTGCTCCATATGCTGCGTTTTGTTGTCGGGGAAACAAATTTCTGGGATATTCTCAAAAAGTATGCGATTGACTTCGCCTATGTAAACGCCACAACACCCGATTTTATTTATGTCTGCGAGCAGGTTCATGGGGAGAATCTGGACTGGTTTTTCGATCAATGGATTTATGGAATTGGCTATCCCATCTATCAATTCGGATGGGGATACAATAACGAGACGGTTTTTGTTTTTGTGAACCAGATTCAGGACGACTTCCCTCTTTTTGAAATGCCCGTTGAGCTGCAAATAAATCTCCCCTCAGGGACTGTTCAAAAGACTATATGGGTGGATAAAAAATTTAACTTTTTTACATTTCTCCTATCTGAAAGACCCTCCACTGTTTTATTCGACCCAAACAATTGGATTCTGAGCCAAAGGGAAAATTTCCTTAAAAAGGGAATTATCCGTCGTTAATTTTGGGAGACTATATCTGCTTTAAGAATAATTAGTAGGCGCCCCCCCTATGAACTATCGTATGAACACCAATGCGTTTATTATTTCTGTTCAACTCAAAAATAATCCTCATATTTCCAATTCTCAACCTGTAAAAACCTTTTAATTGTCCTACTAGAGGTCTGACATCCTGATGAAGTAATGGATTCTCCAATCCTTCTAGTTTTTGCAAATCATCCAAGATTTTCTGAGCTTTTTTATTTTCTAACTTCTTAAGATGTTTAAATGCGGACTTAGAAAGTTCAACCCTCCATTTCTTTTCTTGCATCTTTGATAGTCACTCCCTGAGTTTTTTTGAATTGTTTGGATGAATCTATCAATCCATCATAAAAACCGGGAATAGAAAGGAGTTCGAGTGATTCTTTATGTCTTTCGATATACTCATCAATAAGTTCTACAATGACCTCGTTTATCTTTCTGTTTTCCATGCTGGAAATGACCTTAAGAATATTTTTTTTCTCTTCGGGAATGCGGATTGTTGCAGTATTCATTTGCTTCCCTCCAATAGTAGATTAATCGATTAATCGCTTTTTGTCAATATCTGAATTACAAATTCCAAACTCCTTCGATTTATAGCTAGAAATTCTTTCTTCATTCTATAGACGTCTCGAAAGCACAAATATTCACATTAATTTGAGTTCTATCGTTTATTATTTTCTTGCCTCCTCCCCCATTCATTGAATCAAAATGATTCCAGTTGTATAATTCACTTGTCTGAAAAGGAAATAAACATGAAAAAGGTTGTGATTTTAGTTTTTTGTTTGTTATTCTTTATGACCTTATCTCAAACGAATATGAATGCTCAAAATAGTGAAGATTCCCTTACGGCCCTGCTGCTTATCGATATTCAGTATTTTTATTTTCCCAGAGCTAAACAGCCGCTCTTAAATCCGGAAGAGGTCAGTTTGAATGCTCAAAAACTCCTGATTCATTTTCGTGATACAGGCCAACTGGTTATCCATGTTCGCCATAACGCGAATACAGGTGGAGAGATCCACAAGAATGTAATCCCCCTCGAAACAGAAAAGGTCATCTCCAAAAACAGTGTCAGCAGCTTTAAGGACACCGATCTTTTGGCCTATCTCAAGGAACACAAAATAAAAAATCTAGTCATTGGTGGGATGATGACACACATGTGTGTCGAGGCCGCTGTCCGTGCCGCATCAGACTTTGGTTTCGAAGTAACTCTCATTCAAGATGCATGCACAACCCGAGCTTTAAAGTTTGGAGACAAGGAAATCCCGGCCGAAGCCGTCCACCATTCCACTCTTGCCTCTCTTTCCGGTTATTACGCCAAAGTTACCGACACAAAAACATTTTTAGAAGAATCAATAAAATAGTTTTAACCAGAATCGTCAAAAAAAAGGGACGGCCCTAAAAGAGCCGTCCTCATCAATCCTCCTTTGCAATCGTACTGAGTATGCGTTGTTATTTCTTTTGAATCATTTATTTACTTTATCAAGTTTTTCCAGTTCCTGAACCAGGTTTTCAATCACTCTGATTTCTGTCGTTCTTTCACGTATGGAAAGTGCGATTCGATTTCCTTCAGGATGAATACCGAAAATCTCAGCTCTGTTATCTGTGTGCCAGACTTTTTGAGGATTTCCGCCTTCTGCAGGTATGCGCCATAAATTCGTTCCTTCATGTCTTTCAGCAAAATAAATATACTTGCCATCGGGTGACCACATAGCTCCATAAAAATTATCGGCTTCCTGAGGAGTGCACAACTCTTTTTCTTGTCCCCCGTCTACAGGCATTGTGAAAAGGCGACTTTTCTTTTGTTCAGGAGATCTGGCTGCAAAGATTAGCCTTTTCCCATCAGGAGAACGGGCTAATGAGCCCCTGTCGAAATGGGATTGCCTGAAAAGCACTTTATCTTCACCTGTTTCCAAATCATGTTTGACCAGGCGATCTTTAAAAAACAGATAGAAAATACTCTTTCCATCCAAAGACCATTGAATTTCTGAAAGAGGAAAGGCATCATCAACAGGCATATTGTATTCATAGTCGGAGAGAAGAAGAATTTCTGTTGTTTGGTCTGTTTTCACATCAACAGTGTAAATGCCTCCTTTATAGCTGGTGGAGATAGGTTTATTTTTTTCAATACCAACTATTAAAATCGATTTTCCGTCGGGAGACCAGCGAGGTGATATAATCCTCAACATGTTTGCCCCATATTTGCGTTCTTCCTCAGTATTTAAATCAACAATGCTACTGCCTCGAATTAGATTTTGGCCGTCCGGAGACCATCCCATCCAGTAAGCGGAACCCAACAAGGATTTGCCTGATGCCACATCCAACTCACCTGTTTCCCTGTTAAGGGGTACAAGGGAAGCATTAAAATTACGTCTTGAAAAGCCGACAAAACAGTCTCCGCTCTCAGAAAATCCCACAGGCCGCACATCACCAATATCAGCATATATTCGCTTAACAGGTCCGGATGGTTTTCCATCAACAACAGGTATTGCCCACAAATCCCAGGTCCCTGAACGATCACTGATAAACAAAAACTCTTTTCTGCCGGGCACCCAACCAAGCACATGGTCGTTAGCCGGATGATTAACAAGAGAAATTTCACTGCCCCCATCCATCACCAAAATATTGATATCGTAATTCCCTTTATTGGTTTTGTTTACAAAATCATAAGCGATATACTTTTCGTCCGTAGAACAGGACAGGCGCACCCAGCCCATCGCATCAACAGTCTTCAGAATCCGTTTTGTCCCATCTGAAATGTTTAAGGAAATGATTTGAACAGATAAAATCTTTGTATTGTATTGACTGACAATAAGTTCCCTATCCGAAAGCCATGCTATGGGGTATACTTCCCCATCTTCTTGTCCAAATATAAGTCGTCGGGATGGATTATCCACATCTACAAGATATAAATCGACAGACTTTGGGCTCCACCAGGAATAAGCGACTTGTTTACCATTTTTGGAAATCGCTGTTCCTATCGCAAATTGTTGTGGAGTTTCATAAGTGGCTTCTTGGGTAAGCAAACGTTTTTCCCCATTTTTTATATCTTGGATGGCCACATCTCCCTTGCCCCAATCAGTAAACGAGTGAAACCGCCCATCGGAAGAAACTGTTCCCAAAAAATCCGTCCAAGGTTTTTTCCACACCTGTTTGATCCTGATTCCCTCCGGTTCTTTAGATTTCACAAATAATTGTTCTAACTTCGAAAGCCGTTCTTTTGCTTTAGCGACAACGTCTTTTTGCTCCCCATACTGACTGATAACTTCCTCATAGGCTTTTAGAGCTCCTTCCAATCCTAATTTTTCATAACAGAGACCGATGTGGAAAAAAGCTTTGGCTGCAACTTCCCTGTTGTCCGGAAATTCCTTGATGATTTGCTCATAAATTTCAATGGCCCTTTCTAGATCGCCGCCAACCTCTTCCTGGTAAACCCCCGCTTGGAACAGCTTTTCAGCACTCTGTTGGGAAAACCCTAGAGAAAAGAATCCCATCATCACAATACACACACAGATTAAAAAACGATTTGACCTCATGATTAAAGCCTCCTTTTTGATTGTTTCATCATGAGGAAAGATAAGACAAAGGCGTTTCCGAAGCATGACACTTTTATCCTTGTTGTGTGAAGATATCATGACGTTACTCCATGAATCTATATCCGATGCTCCGGATACCGACGATAAACCTTGGGTTAGACGGATCGACTTCGATCTTTTTTCGCAGTTCGGCAATGTGTTTATCCACCGTCCGGGGCTGGACAAAAACATCACTTCCCCAGATTTCATCCAGAATGGCATCACGGGACACGACCTCCCCGCTGTGTTTAATCAAGAAATGAAGCAGGGCAAACTCCAGGGCAGTTAGATAGATTAGTTTTCCCTTTTTCTTTATTTCGTACTTCTTAAAATCAACTTCTATATCCTCAAAGTGATAAAATTCTATCCCCTGTTCCTGCGGTTTTGCCCTTCTCAAAAGAGCTTTAACTCGGGCGATAAGCTCCCGGGGACTGAAGGGTTTAGTGACATAATCATCGGCCCCCAATTCCAAACCCAAAACTTTATCGATTTCCTGGCTCTTTGCTGTCAGCATTAAAATGGGGATAGAGATCCCTTCCTGACGAATCCGCTTACAGACATCAAAACCATCCATCTTGGGCAGCATGATGTCGAGGATAATGAGATCGTAGTGGTTTTTTTTAACCTTGGAAAATCCCGTCTCTCCATCCGAGGCGCTGGACACAGCAAATCCTTCAAGCTTCAAGTTGTCTTCCAGTGCCATCAGTATGCTTTCTTCATCCTCAATGATTAAGATTTTCTCCATTCTTTCTTCCTTTTATTAAAGAGGCAGTTTGATGGTAAAAGTGCTGCCCTGTCCTGGTTCACTTTCCACACTTACATTCCCTTTATGGGCCTCCACGATTTGTTTAACAAGAGCTAATCCCAGTCCGCTGCCTTTGACAGTCCTGGTCAGCTCATCTCCTCCACGGTAAAATCGGTCAAAAACTCTATTCAGTTCTTCCTTTTTAACACCTATCCCAAAATCCCTCACGGAAATTACCAGCGTATTGTCTTCTACAAAAATGCTGACAATAGCTCTCTTTTTTTCACCTGAATACTTAATGGCATTGTCGATCAGGTTGGTCACCGCCTGATTTATCGAGGTGCTGTCGGCCTGAATGGAAGAAAGTGGACTTTCCATTTTCAATTCCAGCTCAAAACCGTCATGAGAAACCCTTTCCTGGATAGGTGAAACGATGTCCTCAAGCATGGCCTTGATATCGACCAATTCAAACCTAAACTCCTTTTTTCCTTCCTCTATCTTGGCAAAATTCAAGACATTCTCAGTAAGCAGAGACAGCCTCTCGCTCTGCTCGACGAGAACATCATAATACTTCTGACGGCGATCTTCTGATGGAACCCGACCCGACTGCAGCATCTCGGCAAGCTGGCGGATAGATGTCAGCGGGCTTTTAAATTCGTGGGAGATGGTTGAGACAAAATCGGATTTCATTCGTGCCAATTCAAGTTCCCGGGAAACAGTCCGTACTGTCAGGATCAAACCAAAAATGAGTATACCCCCAATGAGAAGGAAAATGAAAAAATAGATGCCTCGACGCGAAGTGAGAAATGATTCGAAAAGGCGTGGATCCCGTTGAGAAAAATTCAACTGCCAGTCCGGAAAATTTCCCTTAAAATTTGTTTGGATGTTACTAGAGCCGGTTTCCCAATCCTCAGATTCCAAAATGGGAAGCCCCTCTCTATCCCGAATAATCCATCCTGTGTGTTGAGCAGAGTTCAGATTTTTTAAAATTCTTGTTTTGATTTCAGCAGCGATAGAATTTTGTTCAATCAGAAAACCCCAATGCCTGCTATTTGGGAATGAATTACTAGCCACTTCTTTGAAGAGCACTGTGTGAAAAATTTGACGATCAATCACCAATATGTATCTTTTTGTCGAGTTTTGTGTCCACCCCGATTCTTGAGCTGCTCTGGACAACAAATTCGATTTTGCTTCTTCTTGAAAAGCGAGCAGCTCTTTCGTTCTTTCTTTTTGTGCCTTCTCTTTTTCATTCAACTGTTGGAAATCCTTCTTCAGAGATTCCAAATCAGTGGAAACCGGCGGCTGTGAAAAGATATCTTCGAGGGAATCTTTAAGGCTTTGAGTAAAAAAATCATACTGCGCCCTCTCCAGCCTCCAGGTGTTCTGCAGCAAAGTTCTGTACAAGTCAACAAATGATTGCGCTGCTCTGGATGGATTTTCCAGCAAAAGATATAAAGAACCGATTTCCAAATATGCGGCTATTCCCAACGGAACGCCTGTCAACAGCTTCACTTGGCTGTAGTTTTCGGTCACAACTTTGTAGGTATCCATGGCCTCTTGGATTTGTGAAGACTTTTTCTGAACTCTCGCTGCTGCATTCAACAATTCGCCTTTGATCCTACTGTCAGAAGCAAGACTAAAGGCTTGTTGGTAGAAAGAGAGGGCTGTTCGATAATTTTTCTGCTGAAATTCTGCCTGTCGACCGGCATTAAAAATCCTCGACAGTTCGGATGAAAGAGGAGGAGAAGACCGGGATTCTGTGCTTCCATTGGCAACATACAAGAGTTTAGCTGCCGGAAATTGAATTCCTCCATCGTTTTCGAAAACAAAGGACTCTTTAGCCAAAGAATTTTGATCTTTGAACATGTTGAGTTTCTGATTAAGAGCAGAAGTCTCTGATGTTGGAACCTCAACAATCAATTCTATGAAGGATAGCTCAGTTTGAGATATTCTGTTTTCAATCTCAGACGTTATGATTTCCGCCAAACTCTGAAGCTCTTCACGCTTCTCCTTTTCAAGAAGAGCTTGATCATTCCGTATTCCTCGAAAAGCCAGGTAACCCAGCAGCAGACTTGGGACTCCGACTCCAAGTATAAAAAGAAATAGGATCCTGAACTGTTTTTGTTTGAGCCGCTTCATTGTTTGCTGGATTGAATGCTCTTTTCGAAATATCCCTGTCTAAATATATTTTGGAACGGTACGAAAAGCAAGGCTGGATGAAAAGAGAACATGCTAATACAACGACTATCCCTTAAAACTCACAAAAATTGATGAAACTCGTGTGATGTTTGTGTGAAGATTGTGTGAAAATTGTTATTTGAGTGAAAAATAGATTTCTTTTCTGTGTCCAATTCTTATGATTATAATAAGAAGATGTTCTTTTTCTTTTCTGAAAATCACCCTATAGCTCCCGCCTCTTAATCTGAATAAATCTTCTTTTACTCCATTCAATTTTTCTATATTGTTCTTTAGAGCTTCAGGATTCTTGGCCAGTATGAGAAGTTTTTTCTTAATTATTTTTTGTTGGGCCGTGTTGATTTTTTCTAAATCTTCTAGAGCTTTTCCAAGAAATTTGAGCTTATACATTTCTATATTCCAAGCTTCTTCCATACCTCCTCAGCATCAATAAGTTTATCCTGATCTTTTTCCAGTTCTTTCATTCGTTTCTCTGCAAGCTTGACATCCAAGAGGTCAAAATAAACGAAAAGAGCCTTTTCTATAATCTTGCTCTTTTTTTCACCCAGTTCTTCAGCCATCGTTTCAAGCTCTTTAGAAACTTCTTCATCAAGTGTGATGTTATGTCTAGTCTGCATGGCTAACCTCCCTAACAAGCATCTTTATACACATATTATACACATAATATGTGTTTTCTCAACACATACAAGGAGGTTTACCGAATAAATAGCTTTTATCTCTGGTGCAAACTTCATTTCCATTGTATAAGACGAAATAAAGACGAATATTTCCCAAAAAAAAATAAGTTATAAAATTTTTTAGAGTTGTTAAAAAAAAAAGGACGGTTCTAATATAGAACCGTCCTCATCAAGCCCCTTTTCGGGCTTATTTTTTGTCTTTGGTTTTGGGTAGAAAGTTTTCCATCACCCAGACTTCGTCGCTGGGAGTTGTAACACCGGGTGAGGAGAAGGATAAATGGCGGCCGTCCGGATGGACACTCAAATGGCGGAAGTTCGCCATTTTAATGTTCAATTTTTTGGCATTTTTCCCTTCCAAAGAATACATCCACATATCCCATTCCTCGTTTTGCGGATGACTGCTTGCATAGAAAAAGATCTTTTTCCCGTCAACACTCCAGGCAGGAGTGATTATATTTTCCCCCAATATTTCGAAACTGTGAAGTTCCTGAGGATTTCCTCCTGCAGCCGGTATGATCCGCATGCTTACATTTTTCCCTCTGTTTAAAAAGACCAGCGTTTTCCCGTCCGGAGAAACATCAATGTCATGTGCATCATCTGGTGATCCCGGGAGTTTTTCTTTCAAGCCAGTTTCTAAGTCAAGAGTGAAGATCCAGGATTTTTTAGTGCGAGGAAAGCCTTTGGTATAGAAAAGGGTATGGCTGTCTATTGCCCATCTGTGGGAATAGATTGCTTCGTTCTCTTCGATTTGGACAAGAGGAGATATCTTTTCGGATTCGTTTTCAATCAAGTATATTCCCACCTGCCCTTTGCCGTCTATCCCTTCCAGCGAAATCGCCTGGCCGTCCGGCCGCCACTGAGGATAGTTCAGCGTGAACGATCCATGATCCAGCTCACGGATTTCACCATTTTCGAAGGAATAAACCCATGTGGAATAACTACTTTCGGGAACGGTGTTCCGGATGGAGCTGTAAGCCAGATATTTTCCATCCAACGAATAGTCCGGGTAGTAATTATTACCCTCGCTATATCGAATTTCTATTTTTGGAGGATTCAGAACCCGGCCGGACGCGGGATCGATTTCCGTTACATAGACATCCCGGGCATTGCCGTTATAGCCGAAATAAAACTGATTTTGGAGAGTACACCCAATAGGGTAAGCCGGGCCGATATTTGACTTCACGAGACTGGGTGTCCCATTTGCCTTTCCTTCCTTAACGGGAATAATCCAAGCTCCCCGAATCCCGGTCCTCTCACTTCCGTACAGGAGATGCTGCCCATCCGAAGTCCAATCCAACACATAGTCCAAAGCCGGATGGGCAATCAACCGCTCCTCATGTGTCCCATCCGATGAGAGGAGGAAGATATCCCGGTTGTTTGGATTTTTATCCCCTACATGATCATAAGCAATGGTGCTCCCATCCGGAGAAATAACAAAACCCCACGGCGGATGTCCGGAATATTTCTGCTTCAATGTCTTCAGAATTTGGAAGTTTCCATTGACAACAGAAAGGTAACCAATTACAACCGAGCTCTGTTCTCTATAAAATCCAATGAGTATCCGTTCTCCATCCGGATGCCAATCAAAGGGCTGGACGTATTCCATCGCGTTGGTTTCATACAGAATCCTGGGTTTTTGTCCCTCTAAACCGACAGAATGGAGATCATATTTATCACCCTCCGGATTGTACCAGTTATAAAAGACCTGTTTGCCATCAGGAGACCACTTAGAAAAAAGGGCATGTTCTTGAGATTTCAGCCAGGATCCTTTATTCGTGAGCCGGCGTGATTTTCCAATTGCCAATTCTCGGATTGCCAGATCTCCGGTATCCCAGTCTGTAAAAGAAAGATATTTCCCATCGGGTGAAATCCCTCCCAGCATGGCAGCCCCGGGTCCTGACCAGACTTTTTGGATCTTTAAATCCAGCTCTTTTTTTCCAATTACAGATTGGGCCTCTAAAAGAATTGACAACTTTTCTCTTGCGATTTTCACAGCTTCAATTTGATCCGGATACTTTTCTAGGACCGCCTGGAAAGCCTTCTGGGCATCACTCATCCCCAGATTTTGAAGACATATCCCGATCTGAAGCTGGGCTCTGGCCGCAATTTCACGATCCTTGGGAAAGTCCTTCACGATTCTCTGAAATATCGCGATAGCTCCTTCCAGGTCCCCACGGGTCTCTTGAAGATAGACCGCTCTCTCAAACAGTTCCTTGGCCGATTCCTGCA
>CAZEWV010000016.1:0-19013 GCA_964516025.1 uncultured Eubacteriales bacterium | reverse complement strand
CCGGTTTCTGTTAACCGAATGTGAAAAATCCTCTAATTTAAACTTACAAAGAATCTTATTTATATAGAATATCATGAGAAAAAGGTAGGGGGTTACGTTAGTTTAGAGTAAAAAATAACACCAGTACTCCACCACCTGTACTCCTGTTTTTACCTTGGTTTTATCTCTTGCATGTCGGATACTGATTCGTCACTTACTTATCTTTAAGAGAATAAAGGGAGAATATTCATTTAATGGAAAAGTTTCAATCTTAATTCATTAGATACTTGAGGTTGAAGAATTTCAAAACCAGCAAAAGGGGAGAAGTAACAAAAAGAAGAGTAGGGGAGAGGTGTTAAATTCAGTTATTGGTTTTAGAAGCCGTTTTTAGGGTAAATTAAGGCTATAAGAATAGTTTATGCAATAAATTCAAGCCTAAATCTTTTAATTTGTAATCAACAGCTTGGTCTGATCCCATCTTCCTTGCTTGTTATTAATTACGCATGGGTTGAATTTTCCAATATGTGAGGGAGCGCCAGAGCCATTCGGCCGGTCCGAATCTGAAATGCCGCAACCAGAGAGGGGAACCAATCAACTGTATAGTCCATAAGCCCACTATAAAGAGAATTTGCTCCTTCCTTTCTACCTTGCCGAATAATCCCAATCCATGACCGTAGAATATTGTGGTGAGCACAAGAGTGTGCATCAAATAATTCGTCAGTGCCATTCGGCCGACAGCGGCAAAAGGGAAAGTGAATTTATTCCATTTGGAAGATTTACTGATGAGCATAATTATGCTGATATAGGCAAGAGAGACCAGGATGCTTCCCCAATAATTGAACTGCACTCCCTTAAACATAGAGAAATCGAAAGACCACCCTTCGGCGAAATTCCGGACAATCCCCAAGATGACAACCGGCATGCCAATACAGAATCCAACCAATGCTGATATGCGATAAAATCGACCGGACCGTTCCGCCGTCAATACGCCCCATTTAAACAACGCCATCCCCAATAGCATTAAGCCTCCGGCGCGCCATCCTGACCAGATTAAGAAAATGAAAGTCTGAAAAGCAAGAGAGGAGGGCACACGATGGGTCATTTGTTGAAGCCAGCCACTGCGGTAGGCGGAAATTTCATGTTCGATTGTTTCCTGATTCGGCATCCAATACTGAGAGCCATTTTCATAGGATTCCGGTGGCCAGGCAGGGAGGGAAAAAACGATGAGAAAGTAAATCAGGGAAGAAATAGAAATGAGAACAAGTCCGGTCACCAAGAGTTTTTTTGGAGAAAGTTTGCGGAAAAGAAAAACGAAGAGGCTGCAAAGCGCATAAACCACAAGGATGTCTCCGCAGGGATTGGCCACATCTTCGCCCGCTCGTCATAAAGCGTCAGGTACTCTTTTTTTGCCTCAGGAGATCGAAAAGGGTGAAATTCAGATATTTCCGTTAGTTTTTGTCCTGAGCATAACGATATACTCATCCATATAATAGCAGCGAGTATCAGGATTGTAATTGTTCTAAAATTTCTGCCTAATAACATTCAAGAATAAAAATATCACACTTAAAATAACAAAATCAACGATTTGTACTCCCTAAGGATTTCACCTTCTCATGGGGAATGCTTATTTCTGTTCAGATGCGTACATGAGTTGTTCGAGAATGGACATATGGTGTTGAATAAACATTGAACAACATCAAGAGAACTTATTGGTATGTTTATTGCTGCTAGATATGAGGAAAAAAAGTTATTATCAAAAATTGAGGAGGCCGCAATGTTCAAAAGAGGCTTAACTGCCGTTTTAATTTGTGTTTTTGTTTCATATTTTGTGTTTGCACAGCAGCCCGGTGAGAAAAGCTATCAAGACAAATCTATTATGCCTGAGGGCAAAATTGGAGAAAGGATACAATCGCTTATCGATACCTATAACTCAGGAGATCCGGATCGTATCAAGCTCTTTATTCAAGAAGAATGCACAGGAAGATTCAAAAATATCCCTCAGGAACAACACATCAATGTTTTTTCTAACTTCCTCCGACAGACTGGAGGCTTAGAATTTCACAGCATACGAACTTATGATCCTCCGCGTAAGGGAGAAACAATTGTCATTCTTAAAGACAAGAATTTTGAATCCTGGCGTGCTTTCACACTGCAGTTTGATGAAGATAAAGATTTTCTCGTAACCGGAATTTCATTCAATAATGCCCGTACACCTTCTAACGTTAAAGAAAATCCTTTAACAGAAAAAGATTTTGTACAGGAAATCAAAAAAATGATGTTTAGGTTGAGTGAAAACGAAGTTTTTTCCGGAACCTTACTTGTTGCAAAAGGCAGTAATGTCATTTTTTCTTTTGCGGCCGGTGAAGCCAGTAAACGCTACCATGTTCCGATTAATATCGACACCAAATTTAATCTAGGCTCTATGAACAAGATGTTCACGTCCTTGACAATCATGAATTTGGTAGAGAAAGGAAAGCTGGCGCTAGAGGACACGATTGATAAATTTCTGGATGAAACCTGGCTTCCCAAAGATATAACCGCCAAAATCACGATCCACAATCTGCTGACTCATTCTTCAGGCCTGGGGAGCTATTTTAATGCCGTATATGCGAGAAGTTCGAGACAGCTTTTCCGGAAACTGGATGATTATAAGCCTCTAATAAAGAATGAAAAACTGGCTTTTGAGCCTGGGAAACGTTTCCAATACAGCAATACAGGGATGTTCCTATTGGGCGTTGTGATCGAGACCGTTACAGGAGAGGATTATTTCGACCACGTTCGCAAAGTGATCCATGAGCCGGCAGGAATGAAAGACACAGACTGTTATGAGATGGACTATCCAGTGGGAAATCTTGCCATCGGCTACAGCCCTGACCAAGGCAGCGAGTGGGGCTGGCAAAACAACTACTACAAGCACGTGATCAAAGGAGGACCTGCAGGCGGCGGATTTTCTACCGTTGGAGATCTGCACCGTTTTGCTTTAGCTCTGCTCTCTGGAAAATATGTTTCCGAAGCATCTCTAAAAAAAATGTGGACAGATCATTTTAATGCCAGTTATGGCTATGGTTTTAGTATTCAAGAAGGTCCCAAGGGAATTGTTGTTGGTCACAGTGGAGGATTTTCCGGTATAAACTCAAATCTAGATATTTTTTTAGACAACGGCTATATCATTGCTGTCATGTCGAATCTCGACAACGGGGCTAGTCCTCTGGCCAGCCGAATCAATACTCTCCTTACTCGTGTGAAAGAAGATAATTAATTCAGATAATCATGCACTCCATCAAGCGAAACGCCAAACGGAAGGATCTCCGCTTCTTTCTCCTGCCGTGGATCTTCATCGTAACACTGGCCGCAGTAGTGAGCTTGTGGGAGTTCGCAAGGGGAGGGGATCCTGAACTCAAGCTCTC
Organism: uncultured Eubacteriales bacterium; assembly: GCA_964516025.1. GTDB lineage: Bacteria > Acidobacteriota > Aminicenantia > Aminicenantales > Aminicenantaceae > JAUWVG01. Next base: position 15,627 of record CAZEWV010000016.1, on the reverse strand, counting down.
CCCGTCGTCCATCCTCGGGATGCTTTTTTTCATCTTTGGACTCCCCATAGTCCTTCTGGCCGCAGGCACACTGCGGAGATCCTACTCGTCGACTCTCGTGATACGTGAGAACCATCAGCTCATCCAACACGGCATCTACAAGCACGTTCGGCACCCCCTCTACTTCGGGACCATCCTGGTGTTTCTCGCCATTCCACTTTGCCTGGCGAGTCTGTACGGGTTCGCCACCATGGTGTTGGTGATTCCGCTCTTCCTGAATCGGATCAGAATGGAGGAGGAGCTCTTGACCGAGGAATTCGGGGAGGAATACGAGAGGTACAGGAAGACTTCGAGGAAGCTGATTCCCTACCTTTTCTGAGAATGGCTTGGTCTGCCCCGATTAGTTAACTAACTGAAACTTAACTCTATTTCAAATCATCTGGCTTGAACTGCTCAATGATTTTTGCGTCGACCCAATAAATATCTCCCACCCCATTCCCAGGGCTGTTGAGAATCCTTATTTTGTCCTCATAAGTCAGAGGCATTTCGGAGAAAGATTTGTGAAGACCTCTGTAGCCTGTCGATATAATTTCGGGTGCAAAAATTTTTGGAGTCATTCCCGGCGGTTTCTGGACGAGATAGGGGCCTTTTAAAAGAGGGAAATCATCCTTATTGGTACATGTGGTAAAAACAAACAAAAATATGAGCAATACGCTGAACGGGTAGATAGAATGCTTCATGTTAACCTTCTTGCTTTTCTATTTTTATCCTTCATTCCCCATTTTAATCAGCATAAAAAATGCCAATATTACCTCCTGGGGTTTTCGATTGCTTATTTAACATTCTGTGTCCATTCTTGAACAACTTATGTGCGCAGCTGAACAGAAGGATAAGAGAGAGTAGGGGAGAAGATTTTTTCTGTTATGTGAGTTTAAAAGCTCTATTATTTCACTCTTGCTCAGATAGGGCGGGTTGATTCTTTGTTTTCATCCAGGGGCAGGTGGCTTTTTGTGGACAGTGGGCACAGCCATATATTCTGGATACAAGTGGTAGCACAATGAACGCATCTACAGCAAAAAACACAACAACGATCAGAAGAAGGCTCGTGAAATTTTTGCTCAGACTAATGATTCCCGCAACAAGAGGAATAATCCACAGGGGAACGATTACGGATATGTGCGTTTTGAATTTCCTGTTAAACAATGACTGGTCCTGAACCTTTCGTATTTTTGCGGAAATCTGGCCATAACCGCATGGGCATGACCGCGTATCAAAAAAGTGGCAGTAAGGACACACGAACAGGAGGATCCAAAAGGTACCTGCTAGGCCGTAAGCCACATATGATCCCGCCAATATCCATCGCGAGGGAGTCGTTTGAATGCTCAGGAAAAGCACTGCTGCTCCCAAAAGTGTCATAACGATATACGGTAAATTATCAATTAGCTCCATGAGGTGAGTGTATTCTTTTTCCGGTTTGATCTTCTGACATTCTGTGTTTTTTTCATTCATGGCATCTGTTCCAAGCGTGTTTTTTTTCTATAAGCGTTCTCAGGATAATAACCAGACGGAGTTTTCTGGGATACTCGGCAGCGCTGGCTGCTGTATCTCTGGCACCTCGAGTTATGTTTGCTCAAGCGTCCGATAAACCCAACTCTCGTTTCAACGGTGTGCAAATCGGAGCGATCACTTACAGTTACCACAGCATGCCTTCTACAGTGGATAATCTACTCGATTACTTCCTCCGGTCCGGACTCAGCTCGGCGGAACTCATGGGGGAACCGGCCGAGCAATTCGCTGGCAAACCCACGTTTGAACGTTTCCCGCAGCCTCGTCGGGGGGAGGAAATCAGCGAGGAGCAGAGAGCTGGGAAGTTCCGTTTTCCTACGGGAAATACCTAGGGATGAATTTTGACGTTGGGCATTACGTAGCCGGGACAAACGAATCTCCCATTCCCATCATCGAAAAATATGCTGCTGAAGGGCGGATCCTCAGCCTGCATCTCAAAGACCGGAAGGTCAACAACGGTCCCAACATGCCCTTCGGTTTGGGTGACACGCCGCTGGATTTGATCATTTCAACCCAGCCAGCCTCTTCCTCGCATCTTCAACCTCGCCATTACCAGGATCGGCACCTTTCCAGAGATCGAGGAATTTTTCGTAGCTTTCAATTGCCTTGCCTTTCCAGCCTTTTTGCTCATACATCTTTGCTAATCTGAAGTAATATTTTGGATGGATGAGACGCCGATCTTTGCTTTCCGGTTTAAAAGTAATCAACTGTTCATACTCAGCAATAGCTCTATCTAATTCTCCTTTTTGCAGATAGGCACGGGCTTTTCCATCTTGAATAAAAGGAACGCTATAAGACACTAAAATATTTGCTGAAATAAAACTTGGTATTTCCATTGGAACTGCTTTTTCTAATAATGCTAAGGCTTGGTCAAAGGATCCTTCTGCAAGCCACATCTCTCCCTGCAGCACTCTAAAGTGGAAATTTGTCAGATTCTTTTCGGAAGGACTAATATCTGATAAAAGTGATTCCATCTCAACAAGTCTCGACTTTGCGGCGTCAATATGTCCTTGTTCTAAATCCATCCAAGCTAAATAGCCTAAGTAAGTTGCTTTATAGTTTGAAGTATACTGTGGATTGCTGTCTTTCACTAATTCAAACCAGTAGTCCAAATGATTCTTACTCTGCTCAAAATCACCTCTTTCAATCAGGACAATCGCTTTCCATCCCTCGATTGAAGCTTTCAACAAATCGTTTCCTACCGATTCAGCCAACTCTTGTGCCGTACGAATATCCTCAAGAGCTTGAAAATATTTTCCGAGCCAGGCATGAATGAAACTCTTTAGTAAATATCCTCCCACTTTTCTACCTGGTGCAGGAGCTATTTCAATAAACTGCTCAAACCATCGTATTGATTCAGAATAATTTTCTTTAAGAGCATAGATATATCCAATGGCATTATTTGATCCGAAATCAGGCTTAATCACTAAAGCTTCTTTATATTTTTGTATCGACTCATCGAGTTTTCCCATTCGAAAATTGAGCTCTGCCATGGAATCAATAGGATTTGCGTCCCCCGGAGATACAGACGCATATCTTTTAAAATATTCGAATGCCTTTTCATAATCCCCCATATCCGCATAGACATAGGCCAGTTGGTTGATGGCTATCCCATAGAAGGGATCGAGTTCGAGTGCCTTATTGTATTCCACAATGGCTTCATCAAAGGATCCCAACCTTCCGAGAATATAACCCAAACTGTGATGAGCCATTTTCTCTTTTGGAAATTTATCTGCGATTTGTTTAAATATTTGGAAGGCCTTCTCCAAATTCACTTCTTTGAATAATACATATAAACCTTCGATGAAAAGCCTCTCTTTTTCTGTTGTTTCATGAGAAAAAATCTTCATTTTCTCGAAGGCATCGTTCATGGCTCTGGAATTTCCAATAAAACGATAGCCGAGACCTAGCCTTGAGTATGCCATGGCAAAAGCCGGATCGAGAGAGACAGCTTTCTCAAAATATTTTACGGCCTCTTCATAATAGAGTTTGTCTCCAGCTTCTACTCCTTTTAGATAAGACTGATACGCTTCCATTGAAGTTGTAGTCAATCCGGAAATTTGCGTTTTTACGTCATCAATCTTCTGGCTGAAGCTAGCGAATTTTTGAGTGATTTCTCTGCTGAGTTCATCGATTTGAGTTTTTAGAATGCTGTCAATACCCTCGCCTTTTGAACTAGAACTCATCAAAAGGTTCTTTGTCTCCACATCCAAGAGCTTTACGTCCGTGACAAACACATTCCCGGCTTTAGTGTAGCTGCCAAGAACAATCGCAGCTATGCCATCTCTCAGGCACAGTTCAAATCCAGAATCACTGTTTATGGTCTCCACGTCTCCCTTTCCTATTTGCTTAAGGAGATCACGCATACGCTCCCAGGTTGTTACATAAAAATACCCTGTCTGTTCAAGACTGGTTATCAAGAGATTAGGGATAGCTTTTTGTAAATAATCGTAGGCCTCGTCTCCGGTTTGATTTTCAAAGCTGATCACTGCGATGGAATTCTCAACTTTTGGGGCAAGCGCTATTTCTTTTTTTGGAAGAAGCTTCAGTGTTAAAACTACGATGATAATGGAAGCAAGGACAATCAGAAAAGGAATTAGGCTTTTTTTCAGACCAAAGGTCACTGTAATCTCTTTTGAGGTTTGAGGTTTTTTCTGAGGAATAGTTCTGCCGGTTGTCGGCAAGCCTCCCTCTATGCTTTCTATATCTTTAAGGACTTCATCGACCTTTTGAAATCTACTCTCCTTTGTCTTCTCCAAGCACTTTAGTATCATACGGCTGAAATCCTTTGGAATCTGAGGATTGAGCTCCATGGGATCTTTAGGCAATTCTCCTTTGTGTTTCATTGCAATGCTGATTGGAGTATCTCCCTGGAAAGGAAGCTGCCCCGTCACCATCTCATACAGGATTACTCCTAATGAGTAGATATCAGAGCGATGATCCACATCTTTTCCTTCGGCTTGTTCGGGACTCATATACTCAGGAGTCCCGATCATAATCCCAGATCCGGTGATACTTTTCCCTTTTACAGATCGAGCAATCCCGAAGTCCATAATCCGGGCATTGCCATTATCATCGATCATGATGTTGTTCGGCTTGAGGTCTCGATGAACAATCCCAATTTTGTGAGCCTCAGATAAGCCCTCACATATTTGTCTTCCTATCGAAAGAGCCCTTGGGGTGCTCAGCGGTGCAGCCCTTCTGATAAAAGTCTTCAAATCTCCACCGGAAACATACTCCATGGTAATATAATATGTGCCTTTTTCCTTGTTCAGATCATACATCCGGCAGACATTTTTGTGGGAAATATCACGGGCTGTTTTAAGTTCATTTCTGAAACGCTCGATAGTTTTCTTGTCCACTGCGATCTCAGGTAATATAAGCTTAAGTGCAACTTTTGTGTTGATCTCTTTATCGAGGACTTTGTAGACTTTGCCCATTCCCCCTTTTCCCAATTCCTCAATAATCTGGTACCGTCCGGCAAAAGTAGAGCCTGTCGTGAGTTCTTCCTTGGGCGTTTCTAAGGTTATAGCTTTTTCAATATCATGGAGTGGAGTCGCACATTTATTGCAGAATTTCGACTCGCTTGTATTATCTGTTTGACACTTCGGGCATTCTATAGTCATTTTCCCTCACAGGAATGTTTTTATAAGGATATAAATTCAGGAGGAAGGTGTCAATAATGTTTAGAACTTTCCCAATTTTGTAAAGACTCCGGATGTTAGAATTCGTTTTACGCAGAAAGAAGCTTATCACTGTTAAAACGACTAGGGGAACGGCAGGAATTAAGATCTGAGCAGGGGAGAGGAATCTTTTAGCGTCCAATTTCTTATTATCTGGATTTGCTTCGATATGAGTGATATATCTGTTTGAATCGATCCTAAAGTTTCATCATTTAAAAGGAGATTGGAAGAAGATGAACAAAAATAGCAAGAAACCTGTTCTCGTGTTCCTATTCGTTTTCTTTTTTGCAGTATCTACATCAGTCATATCGGGCATAATACATCAGGGAATTAAAGTTGCAGACCCTTATGAATACACAAAGATCTATACAGATACCCAGGGGGAATCTCATTTTGAGGATGTGAAAATCCCTTTTCAACTGGCCGATTTTGCTCCTCCAGCACCACCCATTTCTGTGACGGACGCAATTAACACCGAAGCATTTGTTTTGATTTCCAGCCCATCTGGTTGGTTTGGAGACTGGCATCCTTCCCCGACAAGACAGTACATTTTTATGATTTCAGGTGAGCTTGAAGCCGAGGTTTCAGATGGTGAAATCCGTAGGTTTAAGAAAGGGGATGTAGTTTTGTTGGAAGATACCACAGGAAAAGGACATGTCACTCGAGTAGTCAGCGAGCAACGTGTATATTGTATCGCAATAACTTTAGGTTCATCCTCCAAAGCGACTAGAAAAGCTTCTGGGAGATCGAAAAGGACAATATAGCATCCGCATCAATGAACGATGGAGAATATGTTTCAAATGGTTCCGTCAGGATGCTTATGATGTTGAGATTATTGATTACCATTAGTAAGGAAAAAAAATTATGAAAAAAGAAAAGATGGCTCCTATCCATCCGGGGGAAATACTGCAGGAAGATTTTCTCATTCCGATGGAAATAAGCCAGTATCGTTTGGCAAAAGACATTTCAGTTCCCCCAAGAAGAATCAATGAGATTGTTCATGGAAAACGAGCTGTTTCTGCAGATACAGCCCTCCGGTTATCAAAATATTTTGGAACCTCTGAAAGATTCTGGCTAAATATTCAAGCAAAATACGATTTGGAAGTGGAGAAAGATAAGCTTGGAGACCGCCTAGAAAATGAAGTCCATCCGAGATAGGCGGAAAACCATGAAAGAGAAAAAAAGGCAAAAAAGGAAATCTTGTGATGAATGATCAAAACTATGCGAATGGGCAAAAAGTGTACGAGCAACAGGGAAATATCCGTACTTATTTCTTCAAAACAGGAAAAATGAGGGCAAAAGGAAAATTCATTAATGGAAGCATGGAAGGAAAATGGATATTCAACAGAAACACTGGAGATTTATGGCAAATCGGGCATTTCTTGCAGAATGAAAAACATGGAGAATGGATTCGTTATGATAAGAAAGGAACAGTTGAATATCATGCAGAATTTGTTGATGGTAAATTAACTAACAAAATCAAATAAAGGGGCACATCAACAAGCGGTTATGAACAGTCAGAATAGAGGAATATTGAAAGGCAAAAATATGAAAGTACAAAATCAGATAGAAAGACATATGACCAGGCGGAATTTCTTAGGATACTCGGCAGCAGCTGCTGAAGTGAAAAAATGTGTTGACTACTGCAAAAATGCCCTTGCTGAAGAACAATAAAACGCTATTTATTAGCTTATTTCCATTTATTCGTCAAATTGACTTAGAAGCCCAATTTTAGTGTGTTATCTGTATAGGTTTAAAGATCTTTTTGCATGTTCTGGAGTAAAAACGGAATTCAATTCTTTTTTATCCGTTGAAATAAATCCAGGCGCAAATATTTCCAGTATCATCCCTGGAGGTTTTTGTCCAAAGTAGGGACCTTTTAGTACAGGGGAATCAGCTGACGAGATGATATGACAGAATAAAATTGAAATGAAAATAACTAAGTTGATACGGATGACAAAGCGTTTCATTTAATACTCCATTTTAATCTATATTCACTATTCATAAAAGCAATAAATATGCCAATATTTCCTCCTGAGAATTTTCGGCGTCAGATGCGTCTATTATAGTATCCGAATTATAGTTCGAATTAAGAAGAAAATCATTGAAAATAATAAGTAATTACTTTATAATTACTTTAGCTTACCATGAATTCTATAATAGTGAAGATTATTCAGATCGGAAATTCAAAAGGGATCCGTCTCTCCAAATCACTGATCGAGCAGTACAATATGAAAGATGAAGTGCTTTTAGAGGCGAAAAAGGACTCGATCGTCATCCATCCGGTCGAAAATTCTCGAGTGGACTGGGAAAAATCGTTCGAGAAAATGCGGCTCAGAGGAGACGATATGCTCCTAGATGAAGGGACTGAACTTGATTCGGAATGGGAACAAGCGGAATGGCAGTGGTGATTCGCAGATTCGACGTCTGCATGGTCAATCTTGATCCTACTCTTGGACATGAAATCAAAAAAACAAGGCCCTGTCTGATTATCTCCCCGGATGAGATGAACAAGCATATCCGGACAGTCATCATCGCTCCGTTGACAACAGCAGGCAGGGAGTATCCAACTCGGATTTGGACATCATTTCATGGCAAAAAAGGGCAGATCGTGCTCGACCAGATAAGAACTGTGGATAAAAAAAGATTGGTCAAAGTGCTGGGAAAAATTGATGATCCGACTGCTGGCCGTGTTTTGGAAACAATAGCCGAGATGTTCGCGCCTTGATGAAATTCACCACTGCATCCATTTTCCCAAATCATTTATCCATTCACAAACAACTTATGTACGCATATGAACAGAAAGATAAGAGCAGAGAAGGGGAGTGGAGTCTTTTTCAGTCCTATGGTCTTAGAAGCCCAACAAAAATGACGTCTTGAATTTCTTATATTCTCAATTTGACCAATGGATTCTTGCAAGTTGATTTGTTAACATCAGCATACTTTGTTTGGTTCTTTTGAGAATATGGGCGTATTATATTGACGCTACCTTAATATAGCAAATGATAAGGAGTCAAATATGATAGAAAAATTTAACTTTTTATTAGGAAATTGGGACATGGAATCTAATATTCCGAAAAGTGTATTTAGTGAAGCAACATCAGGAACTGGGAGTGGAACATTCAAAAGAGCACTTGATGATAAATATGTTTATTTTGATTATTCATCATTGATAGATAAAGAAAAAGGACAAGCTCATGGAATCTTTGCATGGGATGAAAAAGTGAAAATAATTAGATATTTTTGGTTTGAAAGCTCGGGAAATTTCCTGACAGCCACATGTCAATTTATAAATGAAGACATTCTATTTATGAATTGGCACGATACATTATTGAGGCAGACATTTAAAAGGATAAATCCCAATAAAGTAGTATTAAGAATGGAAAATCCAGATTCTGATGGCAATTATGAATTGATATTAGAAGTTATATTCACAAGGAAATAGTATTATTATTTTAATAACAATAGTCATTTTATGAAACGAAGAACATTTATGAAAACGGTCGGAAAAGCTTCTGCTGCGATTTTTTTGCCCCCATTATTAGTCGGTTGTCAAACAACAAAAAACCAACATCCAAATATTCTCTGGATTGCCGTGGAAGACATTTCGCCGTTGATAAGCTGTTATGGATATGAAACAAATCCGACCCCAAATTTGGATCGATTGGCTGAAAACGGCGTTCGTTTTGACAATACATTTATGCCAGCGCCAGTCTGTTCCGCATGCCGGTCTGCTTTAATAACCGGGATGATGCAGACCACATTAGGCCTCCACAATCATCACAGCTCTCGTTCTGAAGAAACAGCGATACACCCGCCTGATAATATCAAAACTTTGCCGGAATTATTTAGAGAGGCAGGTTATTTCACTTTTAACCACGGAAAAGACGACTACAATTTCTGGTATGATCGTGAAAATCTTTATTCGGGTGAATATACGACACATAAACTGTATGGCAAGTCTGGTAAGAATATCGATTGGAATGCCCCCCATGAACCAGGACAGCCTTTCTTTGGCCAGATTCAGCTTCGTGGCGGTAAACACATCTACAATAGAAACTTCAAAAATCTAGTAAGAAATCCAGTTGACAGGAATGCCTTTGACCTGCCGCCTTATTATCCCGAACATCCAATGATTCGGGAAGACTGGGCCCAACATCTCGACAGCATTCAAATTACCGATGATGAAGTGGGAAAGATTATTGAACGGCTTGAACAGGATGGGGTACTGAAAAATACGGTTATTTTCTTTTTTTCCGATCACGGGATGCGTTTATGGCGGCATAAACAATTCTGCTACGACAGCGGTTTGCATGTTCCTTTTATAATGAGCTGGCCGGATAATCCGAATCAACTCGGCGGAAAGGGAATAGACCGAGAAGATTTAGTGAATGGATTGGATATATCAGCCACTTCTTTGGCTTTTGCAGGAATCCCAATTCCGGATTATATGGAAAGTCGAGACCTCTTTGCAAAACGGTTCAAGCCGAGGGAATTTGTCATTTCTGCACGCGATCGTTGTGATTTTACCATTGACCGGATTCGCGCAGTACGCACAAAACAATTCCGCTATATTCGTAATTTTTTTACGGATCGTCCCTACATGCAGCCCAATTATCGGGATGAGTGGGAAATTACCAAAATGACAAGAAAACTTCATGCAGAAGGAAAACTCAATCCAATTCAAGATCGTTTTTGGTCGGAAGAACGTCCGGCTGAAGAACTTTACGACCTGGAAAATGATCCTCATGAAATCCATAACCTGGCTCATGTTTCATCCTATTCAGAGGAATTAAAAGGCCATCGAAACATCCTGGAGAATTGGATAAAAGAAACGGATGACAAAGGTCAATACCCTGAGGACAAACCAAACCTAAAGTATATGTTTGACTGGTGGGGAGAGAAATGTGTGAATCCGGAATATGATATTTTTAGGTAGAAAAATTGGCCGACAGCTCAATTCCCCCAAAACAGAGTAGGGGAGAGGTGGTTTTATTCCTCAGAAGGCATTAGAAGCTCTATTTTATAGGCAAAAATGGTACTTTAAGAACAATTTTCAAGCTAGTTTTTAGCTTATATCATTTAGTATGAGCAAGATTGCTAGGTCTGACCCAATCTAACCGTAATGGGCGACCCAATCTAACCCAGTTTATTCATGCCGTAAAGAGTCAGCAGGATGATTCAAGGCGGCCCTTACAGATTGGTAGCAGACTGTCAACAGAGCTAAGAAGAGAACAAGGAGACCGGAAAACAGAAATATCAGGAAATCGATATTGGTGCTGTAGGCGAAATTCTGCAGCCACCTATGCATGAAATAGTAGGCCAAAGGCCAGGCGATAGCGTTGGAGATCAGCACCCATTTTCCAAACTGTTTGGACAGCATAACAACAATTCCCGGAACCGAAGCTCCAAGGACTTTTCTGATGCCAATCTCCTTGGTCCGGCTTTGGGCGGTGAAGGAAGCCAGGCCTAAAAGACCTATACATGCTATGAACAATCCCATTGCGGTAAAGAGACTGAAGATTCTTCCGAGCTGTTCATCGGACGTGTACTGCCGGTCAAAGTCCGCATCCAAAAAGAAGCTTTCGAAAGGATTCGCTGGAAACAGTCCCTTCCACTGAGATTCAACGAAAGTCATGATCTCCTTCAGATTTGAGGTCTCAATGGAAAGTGTGAGGAATTTGAATGTCCAGGGAAGGAACTCCATAACCAGGGGCTCGACTTCGCTTTGCAGCCCCTGATAATGAAAATTTTTTGTTACGCCAATGATGGGATTCACGCGTCCACCGTGTCCAGTCCGGAGACGCTTGCCGAGAGCCTCTTCGGGACTCGTCCAACCAAAGGCTTTGACAGCTGATTCGTTGATCAAAAAGGCTCCCATAAAATCCGTACTGATATCATTCTGGAAAGATCTGCCCGTAACCATCTCGATGCCGTAATTGGGGATGAAGTCCGGATCAAAATAGATATGAAACATGGATTGGTTCTTATCGTCATCCTCACCGACCAGGGAGACTCCATAATTGGAGGATCCCCGGCCGGGGACATTGGAGGACACAGTGACACCGGAAATGGACGAATGTTTTGTAAGCACATCTTTAACAGTCCTGAAATTCTCTTGAATGTTTATGCCTCCGCGCAAAGGAAGAATGAGTTTCTGCTCTTTTTTGAATCCAAGGTGCTGGCTCTTCATAAAATTGAACTGTCTGAACATCATAAGAGTACCGATGATTAAGAACACGGAAATGGCAAACTGGAAGACAACAAGAGCATTGCGCATGGAGTATCCTTTCGCAGCGGAAGTCTTGCCACCTTTGAGCATGGCGGCTGGTCTAAAAGCGGAGAGAACAAACGCAGGATAAATCCCGGCGGTCAAGCTGATGACGGATGCGCTAAGGACAATGGCAATTATTAGAGTTGGATTCAAAATCTTACCAAAATCCAGAGAAATCCCTGTTATATTGTTAACTAGAATAATGCCCAACTGGGCAATGGCTGCCGCCAAGACTAAAGAAATGATTCCGATGAAAAGAGCCTCTCCAAGAAATTGTCCGATGAGCTGGCGTTTCTGAGCTCCCACCACTTTTCGCAATCCAACTTCTTTAGCCCTGGTGGCCGACCGGGCCGTAGAAAGATTCATGAAATTCAGACAAGCAATCAGAAGGATGAATAAGCCGACAAAAGAGAATATATAGAGGTAAAGAGGATTTCCTGGGGGTTCTATTTCATACCGGATGTTTGATCGAAGGTGAAGACTAGACAGAGGCTGCAAAAAATAGTTATAGACCGTTCCACTGCTTAACAGATAACCGCTGATGTATTTGTCTGCTAGTCGGCTGACTTGCTGGGAAAACTCGTCCAGATCGACATTAGGACGAAGCTTCAAATAAGTATAAAACATAGTGGAATACCAATTGGTCATCTCATTCCAATCAGACCAGGTTTCCATGGATGCGATCAAATCATATTTCATGTGTGTGTTAGCAGGCGGATCGGCAACAACTCCAGTAACTTCATATTCCATTTGGTTGATTGTCAGGATTTTTCCCAACGGATCGACATTGCCGAAGAACTTCAGCGATATCCTCTTTGACAAGACGACAGTCTGGGGACGTGTGAGCGCCTCTTGAGGATATCCATTGATAAACGGAATGGTGATGACATCGAAAAGCTCCTGGTCTGCCCACATGAAACGGTCCTCATAAGAAAAAATGTCTTCTCTTTTCACAAGGCAGCTTTTTTCTATCAATACCCTGGCGGCATGTTCAACCTGTGGAAAATCGGACTTCAACGTCGGGGCAACCATGGGCGAAATAGGGGCAAATATTCTATTTGCAGTGTTTGTTTGGATGTCCTGAGCGATCCGGTAAACTCTATCGACATTTTTATGATAATTGTCGTAGCTAGTTTCATGACGAATATAGATGAGGATAATGAGACAGCAGGCCATACCCATGGCAAATCCGGCTATGTTGATAATGGAATAGCCTTTCTGGCGTTTGATCTTCCGCAAGACGATCTTGATGTAGTTCCAGAATAGCGCCGGTATAAACCGAGCGGGTCGCAAAGGTAAACGGCGGTTGAGCTTGACAAGCCAATTCTTGTTGTATTCGGAGGCGATGCTATCAGCAGTTCCTACCTGGGCCACAGCCATGCGGAACGCAGCCTCCTCATCCAGCCCTGCTCTTCTCTGTGCATCATAGGCGTCCCGAAGATGGAGCTCGATATCGGCAATGAGACCATCCTCAAACACTTCATATTTTTTTATGTTTTTTTTCCATTTCTTGATTGCATTTTCGAGATCGAACATGATTCCTCCTTCTGTTATCAATCCTCGGCCGGAAGTGGCTCTACAAGCCGGGTCAGTGTCTGCCAGACATTTCGCCAGCTAACCAACTCGGATGCAAGCGCCTTTCGGCCCCTTTCAGTGATTGTATAATATCGCCGGGGGCGGTTTTCTCCGGAGAGCCTCCATTTGGAAACGATCAGGTCATCCATCTCCATCCTCTGAAGGACCGGATAAAGCATGCCGTCTGTCCACTCGAGACTTCCTCCTGAAATTCCTTTTACCTTCTGGATAATGCTGTAGCCGTAATCCTCTCCTCTTGAGAGAATCGCTAGAATGATCGGCCTGGTTGAAGCGGCCATCAGTGTTTTGGATATCATTACATGCCTCATAGGTGAAGTTACTATCGCAATCTATGTATGCATGTTTCATGCCAAGTGAAGACTCCAGGGTGAGCCTTGTAAGAAAGGTTTCGTCGTATCAGAAATTGTTCGCTTCTGAAACACTATCTGTCCGTTTGTGAACAAAATCATTCAAGATTTATCAACCGGCATAGGTTCCATGCCGAGCTGCCTTAGAACAAGAAATATGCCAATAAGTTCTCTTGAGATGGTTCAAAGTTTATTCAACTCCAGATGTCCATCCTCGAACAATTTATGTTCGCATCTGGACGGAAAGATAAGAGCCCAGAGTAGGGGAGAGGCATTTTTCCGTCATATGGTCTTAGAAGCTCCATTTTAGGGGGAAAAATGATGCTCTAAGAGCAATTTTACCGCTTGTATTTGGCTTATTTCATTTAGTATGAGCTAGATTTCTTGGTCTGACCCATTTTTAAAATAGAGTTGAATAAGCGTTGGACAACCTCAAGGGATCATATTGGCATATTTTTTGCTATAGTATGTTTTGCAATATATAAAGGAGGTACCATGATCAAATTGTCCAAAAACGTCGCTGTATCCGTATTTGTCGGAATGGCTATTTTGCTGAGTATGATGGCGTTGCCTGCTGCAGCACTGGATCTGGAGTACAAAGAAACGGTCATCGCCGGCGGTCCAGACAAGTTCATGGAAGTGCGGCACGTCGTAATCAAGGGATCGAACTTCGAAATCGGTAGAAAGATCGGAGAAATAGCCAAAAAGGATGGAACCCCGATTTTACCCTCTGAAGATCACATCATGAACAGGGCCAAACGGGAGTACATGGCCAGAAATTATCCGATCCTTCTGGAACGCATGAAGGGATTGGCCGCTGCCTATGGACTGGACTTTTCCGACAACTCCTATGATTTCTCCGGACTCTTTCAGCCACAAATGGCACCTCCGGGATGTTCGGTCACATTTTATCCGGCTAACCACACAGAAAACGGACACAACATCTTGAGCCGTAATTATGACTTTATCACAGGCGATATCACCGGGAGCCGGCCGCAAGAGGGCCGCCTGGCCATGATGGCCCGGCCCATCCTGTTCGAAATCTATCCTGACAAGGGTTATTCATCCTTATCCCTTTGTGCCTTCGAGTATCTCGGCGGCGTGCTGGACGGTATCAATTCGGCAGGGCTGGTTGTTTCTATCCTTGCCGAGGAGGAATCCGGAAACAAAGTCGGCCGCGAACCGAGTAATGAGGTCGGGATGCATGAATTGATGGGCATGCGCTACCTCCTGGATAACTGCAAAAACGTGGAGGAAGCCAAGGAAGCTCTTCTCTCATTGAAACATTACTATTCTTTCATCCCCTGTCACTACATCATCGGAGACAAAACCGGTAAATCCTTCATTTTCGAGTTTTCTCCAACGCGCAACAGGAGCTATCTCATCGATGGGGATGGTCCTCAATGTATCACGAACCATATCGTTTTCCACCATCAAAAAGTAGAAGAATTCCCGGAAACCGATATGAACTGGAGCATGAGAAGGTACAAAATGCTGGACGATGCCATTAAAACCAAGGAAAAGTTCACACTCGGGGAAATCGCTGTCAACAATGCCCGGGTGGCGGTGCCGCCGAATGCTCCGGGCAACCCCCAATTCGCCCCGGGCCGTACACTCTGGTACGCACAATACGACCTAGAAAACCTGACGTTAACGGTGAAATTCTATCTCGGAGAAAAACCGGATCCAGAAAACGAAAAAAGAGTTATCCTGGAATATTCGTCCCCGAAGATGTATGTATTGAAAAAATAGCTGACTATTTTTCGATCTTTACTCACGAGATATCCGCTTTATTATATCTACAACGTTACAGCAGATGAGAATCAGAGTTGTTCCCTCCTGATTGAATTTGCGTATATTAACTTTAAGGGTGCATCAGCAGGTCAACAAGCTACATCTCTTCTTCGCACTTAGAAGCCAGATTCCCTGTTATAGCAAGGTACACAATCGTGAATTGATTGAGTCTGCCTTCTGTGTTCGTCATAAACGTCATCGATTTCATAAATTGTACAGATATTTGTGTGGTCCAATCCTAAAGTTTCATCATGTTAAAGGAGTAGGGGAGAGGAGTCCTTCAATTAAGAGAAAATTTCAAATTATGAGCTATAAATTGTCCTTTTTAGAAAGCTAGTGTCACGTCAACCTTGATATGTCGTAAATAATATGATATATTTTCTTCATA
>CAZEWV010000015.1:0-19317 GCA_964516025.1 uncultured Eubacteriales bacterium | reverse complement strand
TTTTTTTCAATGCCGCATTCATGGGCGGGCTATTCATTCTCATGTTAAACATAAAAGATAAAAATAATCCTATGCTGGGAAATATTCTTGAGGGATTCGAAAAATTCACAAAATTCCTTGGCATTTTCTGGATAATGATGCTTATCTTCCTAGTCATCTACGTTCCAGGCACATTTATACTACGAGTTGTAGCAGGCAATAAAATGACTGCTCTGAATTCGATGCTCTTGCTGATGATTTTTATTCCTATCTCTACCAGGTTGAGCCTAAGTTTTTTTGTGGGAGCGGATACAGATCTTAGAGCAGTCGATTGTATCAATAGAAGCATTGCCCTCACCAGAGGAAACTCCTGGCAGATATTCCTGTACTATCTGGTTTGTTTGGTAATTATTGTCTTAGGAATGCTATGTCTTTTGATCGGGATTTTTGTGGCCGCTCCTATTGCTTACATTGGCTTTGCTTCAATATACAGGCAGCTTTCCGGAGAGAAAATAGAGGCTCCCCAGGAAAGCAAATGATCAAAATACGCAAAGAAAATCCGAAGGATTACTTATCCATTAAAGAACTCAATGACCTTGCTTTTGGGCAAACTCAAGAATCAGAATTAATAGATAAATTGAGAAAAAACGGCGACAAATTATTATCACTTGTTGCTGTTGATGATAAAAAGAGAGTTGGACATATTTTGTTTACTTTAGTAATCATTGATACAAATTATGGCCCTGTTCAAGGCATGGGACTTGCACATATGGCGGTTTTACCAAAATACCAGAATAATGGCATCGGCTCACTCTTGGTAAAAAAAGGGATAGATTTACTCAAGGATAAAAACTGCCCTTTTATTATAGTCCTTGGACATCCTGAATATTATCCTCGTTTCGGATTCGAGAAAGCTTCCTTACACAACATTAAGTGCCAATGGAACGATATCCCTAAAGAAGCTTTTATGATTTTGATTCTAGATGAAAAAAAGATGTCCGGTGTTTCAGGCGTAGGAAGATATAGAGATGAGTTTAATGACGTTATGTAAATTTCGAATTTTTAACAAATCTAAAATCTTGATAAAGCTGATAACAAATTGGCTCCCCCTATATGACGTGTTTCGACACTTAAAAAAAGAATTAGAAATTGACTTAAATTCATTAAAACGATTTTTTGAAGGCTCTGAAACACCTTCGCTTTGCCAGGATAATTATTGTTAATATCTTTTGGACACAGGTATCTGGATCATGGAATCGGGATTCGAATCCCTGCTTCCCAGCCACTCTGATTCGAGTCTTTCCCTGTTCGAGAGGACACACTTAAGATTTAATATCTGATCCCAAAACCAATTCCTGCCTTGATGCCACCCAGTTTCAACGTGATATCTTCTAGTTCGTCATTAGCAAACAAATAATCCAAAGAAACTTCAGTAAAAAAAACTTTGCTTATGTTGAAAATAACGCCTCCACCAAGCATAAATCCCACCGATGATCCCGATACTTCCTCTCCCATTGCCGTTTCTCTGTAGTTTACATATAACAATCCAAGTTTAACCAGATAATCCAATCTTTTAGAAATATTTCCCTGGTAACCGCCCCCTATCGACACATGAAAATAATTTATCTTTGTTGTTTCTTCCAGAATTGGAGTTTTACCATTTGCAGACAAAAATCCATATCTTCCCCATACATAAAAATCTCGGTATACTTTCAATCCCGCCTTTATCTCAGGGTAGATATTTCCACTGCTGTAAACCTCTTTGTGCCGACTATCTGAATAACCAAAGTAGCTTGCACTCAATATAACAAATCCTTTTTTTTCAGAAGCAGCAGCTGTGGAGGCAAACAATAGTAAAATCAACATTAGAGTCGATAAGCTAGATAATTTTTTCATTTGAATTCCCAACAGTTACACCTTTTGAGTTCACGGCAACCATCTTGTAGGTGTACTGCACATCTTTCATTAAATACTTGTCATAGAAACTGTATTGCCCATTTACAATTTCCGACTCCTGTATCGTCCTTAAAACGCTATACACACCGCCCTGTGATTTTCTATAAATAACATATCTCTCAATCTGTACATCAGCATATTTTTCAACACGAAATTCTATATCTCCATATTCCTTCGTCACAATCAATGCCCTCTCCTCTTTTCTCGAGGCTTCAAGAGTTAAGACGACACTTTTACTTATCTCGAATTTATGAGAGTACTCATTAGTAACTTCCATCTCGTCCGTTCCTTTTGCTCTGCTCACTTTGATTGTATGCACTCCCGCTTCTGTCGTTCCAGTCACCCCATATATCCCGCTCCAGGTCCATTCATCCTCCCAGAAGCCCTCAATAGTATAGTCCTCATAGGGTTCATATCTCCCAAAACTCACCCAAGGTTCTTGAAGTATGTCCATCCGGCGGTTAAATCGGATCTTAAACGTCGCTAATCCAAGAGGAAGTGGACCTGTTGGGGAAACATCAACGGATGAAATCTGAGCCGGTGCATCCGGAAAGGGCTCAGTAAGAAACGGCTCAAATTCGACTGTTCCCCTAGTGGGATCATCATCATTGTCATAAATTCTATAAGGGATATCTTCAGCGTTTTTTGTCCCCCAATAATTGTTCCTCATATCCAAGCGATCAGTTACACCACATAAAAAATCCACATCACAAATACCGTTGTTGAAGAATGAATTCCCTGATATCTCATAACTGCTGGGAACAATGTCAATCTCGAGTACTGTATCCTTGATCTGTGTGAATATGTTATTTTTTATAACCACACTCTCTGTCCCCGATTGGCTGCCGGATAAATTGATCTCAAAACCGTACTCTGCATCCATAACAATATTATTTTCAAATATAATACTGTCACTTCCAGTTATAATAATCCCATTAAAATTATTGATAAATGTACAATGATCCACTTGGATTAATCGAGTGTTCCCTGCAGCTCGATAATCAGTACTTGATATGTTCGAATCAGGCTTTCCTATGTTAATTGAACCGGTCACATTTGAAATCACACAATATGAAAGACTGATGACTTCTCCATAAAAATTGAGCCCCTCAAAATTTCCGCTTTCAGGCATCAGCACAATCGGCTCCTCTTCAGTACCCAAGGCCGTAAGCTCTCCTTCTATGGTCATGGTGGAGCCTTCCTGGAAGGCAACTACGGTTCCTGGTTCAAGAGTCAGAGAAACTCCCTCTGGGATATTAATATCTCCTGTCACAACATAGTAAAAGTCAGATGACCACACCATGTCCTCAGATATATCGCCAGATATTTCTACTATCGGAAGGCTTTCACCTAAATAATCCTGGTTGTCTTGATTTGATAGCACACCAGCGTAACTCCGGATGGCCGGATCAAACCTAAATGCTGGTTTCGACAGAGTCACGGTTCCAGACCATCCATAGAGTACTTCCCGTAAGTAAAATCCATTTTCATCTGTTGTTGATACGCCCCCGCTGCCCACAAAAGTGACCGTCACTCCAGCTATCCCATTATTCCCACTGTCTCTGACATGTCCGGATATCACTGGATTTTCCGCCTCATTATTGTTTACACGGACATTAATTTGATCTGACCCGGTTTGGCCTTTCTCATTATATGCAATGACTTTTATCTCAAATGCCCCATCAGAATCTGCTGTCGTATTCCAGCTGTATTGATAGGGCAAAACCGTATCCTCTCCTTTCTTACTGTTTCCGATATAAAACTCAACCTTGCTTATTCCTGAAACTGAAAAAGCATCTGCCTCAATCGGCACTGTTCCTATCAAGATGGAACCGAATATCGGAGATGTAATCGATACACTTGGAGGCGGGTATCCTGTGAAGTTACCGCCAGTTTGATCCTCTATGACATTGGAATATGATCTATTCTCAGGCTCAAATACATATCCAGCCTTTTGAGGATTTACTGTCCCGGACCAACCATATATAGCTGTATTTGAATAGTTTCCATTTGAATCAGTCGAGGTAATGCTATCATTGTTTAAAAAAGTTAGAATTACACCCTCTATACCCGATCCATCTGGATCACTCACATTACCGTAAATTATCGGATTATTAACCGTTGTAAAGGAGGCTTCATCTCCATAACTCGTTCCTTCTGTATTTGTGGCATAGGCCCGGACATAATAGGTTGTTCCAGGCAAAAGGCCAGTAATGGAGCTAGTAAAGGATCCCGTATCAGTTCCATCAGACGTTTTGCTATCCCCGGTTGTCGGATTGGCAGACATGCTCCAACAAACTCCTCTTTCTGTAACAGATTCTCCTCCATTGTCCGTCACGCTTCCGCCGCTCTGGGCAGAATTGGACGTGATATCGGAAACTGAAGTCGTAGTGACCGTCGGAACTGTTGATTCTGTGGTGAAGGTCATATCAGCACCGTTGGTGGTGCCAGTCACATTCTGCCCAACAACTCTGTAATGATAGGTCGTATTAGGTGTCTGTCCTGAAATGGCCTTGCTCACCGCTGTATCAGATGACCCGGTGACCGGGCTCTGATCAGCGGTCACCGTTGTCCCGTAAGCGGTGGTCGTTCCGTATTCGAATGAGACGGTGGTGCTTTCATTGTTGGCATTGACCGTACCGTTTAGAGTCGCCCCGGTAATTCCCACCGATGATGCCGCATCGGTTTGTGCCTGTGGAGCTGCTGCATTCGTGGCGAATGTTGAGTCGGCACCGTTGGTAGTCCCGGTGGTGTTCTGACCTACAGCTCGATAATGATAAGTTGTATTGGGGATCAGGCTGGTGATAGTTTTACTAACGGCTGTATTTGCTGCTCCTGTAACAGGGCTCTGATCCGCGGTCACTTTTGTCCCATACGAGGTGGTCAAGCCGTATTCAAAGGTCACTGTAGTGCTTTCATTGTTGGCATTAACTGTACCGTTTAGAGTCGCACCGGTAATTCCCACTGATGTGGCTGCATCGGTCGTCACAGTCGGGGCTGACTTGGATGTGGTGAAGGTGGTATCGGCACCATTTGTGGTTCCTGTGACATTCTGCCCCACAACCCTGTAATGATAGAGAGTGTTGGGGACTAGGCTTGTGATGGATTTGCTCACGGCTGTATTTGATGCTCCCGTGACCGGGCTTTGATCCGCTGTCACCGTCGTCCCATAAGCGGTGGTCGAACCGTATTCGAATGTTACAGTGGTACTGTCGTTATTGGCATTGACGGTGCCATTGAGTGTGGCTCCGCTGGTTCCCAAAGATGATGCTGAGTTGGTTGTGGCAGTTGGAGCTGCGGCATTGGTCGTGAAGGTTGTGTCGGCACCATTAGTGGTGCCTGTCGCATTCTGCCCGACAACCCGATAATGATAGGTTGTGTTGGGAGTCAACCCTGAAACGGCCTTGCTAACGGTAGTATCCGATGACCCGGTGACTGGGCTTTGATCCGCGGTCACCGTCATCCCATAGCTCGTATCTAAACCATATTCAAAAGTCACTGTAGTGCTTTCATTGTTGGCATTGACTGTCCCATTAAGTGTGGCTGCGTTTGCTCCTAACGATGAAGCAGTATTGGTCGTGACTGTTGGAGCTGTTGCATTTGTAGTGAAGGTCACATCACTACCGTTTGAGGTGCCAGTAGCATTCTGCCCTGCAACTCGATAATGATAAGTCGTGTTGGGGACTAGGCTGGTGATGGATTTGCTAACGGCTGTATTTGATGCTCCACTGACCGGGCTTTGATCCGCGGTCACAGTTGTCCCGTAAGCAGTGGTAGTTCCGTATTCGAAGGTCACCGTAGTGCTTTCATTGTTTGCATTGACTGTCCCATTAAGTAAGGCGGCGTTTGCTCCCAACGATGAAGCAGTATTGGTCGTGACTGTTGGAGCTGTTGCATTTGTAGTGAAGGTCATATCACTACCGTTAGAGGTGCCAGTCGCATTCTGCCCGACAACTCGATAATGATAGGTCATGTTGGCCGTCAACCCTGAAATGGCCTTGCTCACAGCTGTATCAGATGATCCGGTGACAGGGCTCTGAGCCGCGGTTACTGTTGTCCCATACGAGGTGGTCAAGCCGTATTCAAAGGTCACCGTAGTGCTTTCATTGTTGGCATTGACTGTCCCATTAAGTGTGCCTGCATTTGCTCCCAACGATGAGGCGGCATCGGTTGTAGCATTGGGTGCTGCTGCCTCAGTTGAAAAGGTTTTATCACTGCCATAAGAAGTGCCAACACTGTTTGTGGAGTAGGCTCTGACATGGTAGGTCGTATTCGGTAAAAGTCCGGTTATGGAGCTTGTAAACGATCCAGTTCCAGTTCCATCAGATGTTTTGCTGTCTGCTGTTGTCGGATTAGCGGATGTGCTCCAGCAGACACCCCTTGCCGTAACCGATGCTCCTCCATTTGCGGTAACATTCCCGCCGCTCGATGCGGAAGTCGCGGTTATGCTGGATGCGGCGGTTGTTGTCACTGTCGATGCAGCTAGAGATGTGGTTGTAAATTCCCTATCTTCTCCGTATGATGTCCCAATGCTATTGGTGGCATAAGCCCGGACATGGTAGGAGGCTTGTTCTGGTGAAAGGCCGGTGATGGAGCTGGAAAAGGATCCCGTACCCGTTCCATCAGACGTTTTGCTATCGCCGGTGGTCGGATTGGCAGACATGCTCCAGCAAACTCCTCTTGCTGTAACATCTTCTCCTCCATCGCGCGTTACATTTCCTCCGCTTGCAGAGCTCGTCTGTGTGATGTTTGTTACCGCCGTCGTTGTAACATCTGGAGAACTTCCTTGGTAAGGAAGCTTCGTCACAAACGCATCTTCAAAATTCTGATCAGTCTGGTAAGGATTTTGCGTGGGGAAGTCTGTGCTTTCTGTATAACCTGTTACATAGGCATTCCCGGAACTGTCCACCGCAATGCCATTACCCTGATCCTCATGATAATCTCCCAGATGGGTGGAGGAAACAAGACTGTTGCCAGCATATGAAAACTTCGTTACGAATGCATTTTTATAAACCATATTCAACTGAGGCTCCTGGAACCAATTCTTTAGGGGAAGGTTATAGCTATATGTATAACCTGTTACATAGGCATAGCCGGAGCTGTCCACCGCAATGCCATAACCCCCGTCATGTAAACTTCCACCGAGATATGTTGAGTAGACAAGACTGCTGCCGGTAGATGAAAGCTTTGTCACGAACACATCAGTACCACCCTGATGAGTCTGGAAAGGATTTTGAGTGGGAAAGTCCGTGCTAGGTGTTTCTCCTGTAACATAGGCATTGCCGGAGACGTCCACCACAATGCCATAACCAATTTCACTACCACCACCACCGAGGTAAGTGGAGTAGACAAGACTGTTTCCTGCAGATGAAAGCTTCGTTACGAATACATCAGCACCCTCCTGATCAGTCTGAAAAGGATTTTGAGTGGGAAAGTCTGTGCTATGTGTATAACCCGTAACATAGGCATTGCCGGAGCCGTCCACCACAATGCCATAACCAATTTCACTACCACCACCACCGAGATAGGTGGAATAGACAAGACTGCTGCCGGCAGATGAAAGCTTCGTCACAAACACATCTATTAAACCCTGATCAGTCTGGTAAGGATTTTGCGTGGGAAAGTCTGTGCTTTCTGTATAACCTGTAACATAGGCTTTGCCTGAGCTGTCTACCGCAATGTCATTACCTCTATCAAGATTACTGCCACCAAGATATGTGGAGTAGACAAGACTGCTGCCGGCAGCTGAAAGCTTCGTTACAAACACATCTTGATTACCCTGATCAGTCTGGAAAGGATTTTGCGTGGGAAAATCTGTGCTTTTTGTATAACCTGTAACATAGGCATTCCCGGAGCTGTCCACCGCAATGCCATCACCCCGATCATTAGAACCTCCACCGAGATATGTGGAGTAGACAAGACTGCTGCCAGCGGGTGAAAGCTTCGTCACAAACACATCTTCAAAATTCTGATCAGACTGGAAAGGATTTTGCGTGGGGAAGTCTGTGCTATATGTATAACCCGTAACATAGGCATGCCCGGAGCTGTCCACCACAATACTTCTACCATAATCAGGAAAACTTCCACCGAGATATGTGGAGTAGACAAGAACAACCGGATCTATGATTAATTCATAGTTTTTATCATAAACTCCTAGCTTAAATCCATATGTATCCTTCTCTATGCATTTAAAACTTGACTCAACATCCACCCTAGCTCCACCAACAACCTGATAACTAATAGGCTTCTTATGAACTAATTCCCCAAATTCTGTCAATACCAACAGATCCCCTTCATTATTGATTTCCGTTCCATCCGTGTCCTTGTAGGTAAATATTATTTCCTCCGGATTTCCCTCAGGCTTTACAATCCAGTCGTACTCAATTTGTTCTTCCACTCCATAGACTTTAAGATCGATGTTCTTGTATAAATCCTTATAAAGCACTCTCTTTGAGGTTGAAATATCT
This sequence comes from uncultured Eubacteriales bacterium, assembly GCA_964516025.1. Taxonomy (GTDB): domain Bacteria; phylum Acidobacteriota; class Aminicenantia; order Aminicenantales; family Aminicenantaceae; genus JAUWVG01. Next base: position 10,915 of record CAZEWV010000015.1, on the reverse strand, counting down.
GTCTTCCACTTGCTTTTGTTTTTGCCAATAAAATAATTCACCCGGTATTCTGTTAATTCTAATGGCACAATTTCCGGATTCTTATTAGCATTCTGGAAGATCAATCTGGAAACATCACGTTCAAAGGCCTCAGGCTGCACATCCTTGCGCGACATTTTACTACTATCCAACTCTTCTTTGCCCTTATTTCCCTTAAAGTTACTTTCCAGCTTTCTTGAGCTGTCAAAAACAAGTCCTTCCCTGGTCATCCAGAGTGTATACCTGGACGTTTTTGCATAAAATAATGCTTTTTCATTAACCTGACCTTCATTAGGGATGAAATACAGAGGGATACTTCCGAATTCAGGATTCATTTCTAGATTTGGATTTTTTCCCTGAACACTTTCTAGCGATTTAATGACTTGGGTTTCTGTGTTTTTTTTAGGATTTACAAAGCTATAAGAAAAAAGAAAAAACAATAGAAAGATAAAGGGGAAATGGAATATTTTTCTTTTCATTTCGCTCCCTAGTGATTTATTTCTATCACAACAGTGTATGACAGTCAATCAGACTAAAAATCTCGTAAATGCATTGATTCTATTTTGTATATTTTAGAGCAGCTTATCTCCTTGGCACGTCTGTGATAACAACTTTCCCTTGAATTTTCATAAACCAAGGGCTCAAGAGCAATCTTTTCAATATAGACCTATCCCCATGTCACAAATATGTCACCAGAATTGATTAAAATCGCCTAGTTTTGCGTATGATTGACTAAACGGAAAATTGAGTCTCACCATGGAAATGATGGCTCCTCGGGTAGGACTCGAACCTACAACCTAGTGGTTAACAGCCACCCGCTCTGCCGATTGAGCTACCGAGGAGCAAGTTCACATAATTTAGCAAAATTCGGGGAGAATATCAACGGAAACTCTTGGGAAAAATGAATCAAATGTTAAATATTTCTGTAGCTAGCCTGCTTGATTTTTTTTCGGTAATCATCACCTTCAACATTCACAATTTTGCACATCTCGTACAGACGGGACCGGAGACGGATTCCGATACGGTCGACCAGGGAGTCATCCTTCCGCTTAAAGAAGGAATCTCGGGTGTCTTCTTCATCTTCACCGTCATCTATGTAATTGGATGTAAAAACCGTCAATTTTTTGTGGTTGTATCTGTGGTTGATGATGTAAAAAACCGTTTCTTCAACCCATGCTGTCGTTCTCTTAGCCCCTAATTCATCCAGGACCAGCAAGTCCTTCTGAAAGATAGGCAACAAAACATCTGATTCTGTGATGCGAGATTCCGTAGAATAAGAACTCTGGATATTTCTGATCAATTCCCTGAAGTCACAAAAATAGCAAGAGATCGTTTTTTTCCAGATCAGCTCGTTCATTATGGCTACGGACAGATGGGTTTTCCCCACTCCGCACGGACCAATAAAGAGAAGTCCGGCATTGAGTGCAGGATAGTCTTTGACGAACTTTTGGGCAATTTTTCTTGCATGCCGGTGGGATTCGTTATGGGTTTCGAAGTTGTCAAAAGAACAATTGATATACCTTCCGGGGATTCCGGCCTGGTCAAAATAAGCCTGATTTTTTTGCTCTTTGTAACAGGAACATCGTACGGCAACGGTGGAACCTTTTGAATCTTTGAGCAACCAGCCTGTACTCTGGCATTTAGGACAAGGTTTTTTGGCTGTCAATTTAGATATCCTCGCAGTTGTTTGAGCTTATGCGATCGAGCCAGTTTGCGCATGGCTTTTTTTTCAATCTGACGAATCCGTTCTCTTGTCAAGCTAAGTTTGTCTCCAATTTCCTGAAGTGTATGGGTTTTGTCATCGACCAATCCGAAGCGTAATTTTAACACAAGTGCTTCTTTTTCATCCAATCCTTTTAATATTTCCCGGATTTGGTTTTCAATGGAACCTTTGATAATTTCATATTCGACGGAGGGAGAGAGCGTGTCCTTTATTTTATCCCCAATTTCTGTTGAGTCGTCATCAAAATATTTGTCGCTGAGTGAAACATTTTGCCTTCCCAAAAGCTCCAGATCCTCGATGTCCTCTTGTGTCACTTTCATCTGCTGGGCAATTTCTTCCCTTGTCGGCTCCCGCCCCAGTTTGTTCTTGAGTCTGGATCTGACTTTCTTCATCACTGAAATCTGATCCGAAAGCTTCTGGGGAATATTGTAGATGCGGGAATATTGGGACAGTGCATGGATAACGGCCTGTCTGATCCACCAGACTGCATAAGAAATAAACTTAACGTTCCTATTGGGATCGAACCGTTTTGCTGCCTCAATGAGCCCCAGATTTCCTTCGTTGATAAGATCGAGAAACCCCAGGCCCATCCCTTTATATCTCTTGACGTAGGACACAACAAATCTCAGGTTGGACTCTATCATTATTTTTTGTGCTTCTTTATCTCCCTTTTGGATACGGCGGCCCAATTCTTTTTCTTGATCTGCGGTCAGTTGGGAAAATTTTGCAATTTGTTGAAGATAGAGTTTCAGGTTTTTGGAATCTAAAGATCCCTTGAATGCATCTCTCATTCTTCTTCGCGTTCGATCAAGACAATTTTTGCCGGGCTGATGCAGACCAAGCTTTTTTTCCTCTGTTCAAATTCAGCTTCCCGGCCTTCAAAAAATTCCCTTCGGACATAATCTAAAAATTCATTAACTTCGGATTCGATCTGTTCGATTTTTTTCCTCATATTGAGGACAACTTCTACACCTGCAAGATTGACACCGAGATCTCGGGTCAGGTTAAGAATCAACTCCAGCTGAACCAAATCGCTATCCGAATATAATCGTGTATTCCCATCACTCCTTGAAGGTTTGAGCAGCCCTTCCCGTTCATACAACCTCAATGTCTGGGGGTGGACATTGTACACCCTAGCAACATGGCTGATATGGTGGTACCTTTTTGTATTGTTTCTAGGGCTCATTTTTTATTTAACCCCATTTCTTCTCTTGGATTGGTATCAGAAATTTTCTTGAGTTTCGCCATAAGTTCCCTTATCCTCTGATCTTTGAAGGATGGTGGAACAATCGTTACTTCGACAAATTGATCCCCATGAGTTTTTTTCCCGAGGACTGGAGCTCCTTTTCCCCGGAGTCTAAATTTCTGACCGGATTTAGTTCCAGGAGGGATTTTTATCGTGGTCTGTCCATTGAGTGTTGGGACTTCGATTTTGTCCCCAAGCGTCGCTTCGGGAACAGTTATGGGAACTTCGATAAATATATTTGGACCTTTCCTTTTAAAGAAAGAGTGAGATTCCACTTCTATCGTGATAAACAGATTGCCTGGAAGGCCTCCCATTCGCCCGGCATTCCCCTTCCCGGGAATTCGGACCTTTGAACCGTTGGACACCCCTGCCGGAATCCTAACACTGATGAATTGAGTTTTTTGTCCCGCTCCGCTTCCGTGACACACACGACACTGAGTCCCTGGTGTCCTTCCGCTTCCCCCGCAAGTCGGGCAGGTCGTAGCAAACTTCATGAAACCTCTCTGCATATTGGCCTGTCCTGTTCCTTTGCATGTGGGACACATCTGCTGTCCCTGACTGGTGATAAAGCCATTTCCATGGCAGTTGGAACAAGACACCATCCGTGTCAGCTGAATTCTGGTCTTTAAACCTTGGATTGCATCCATAAAACCGATCCGCATAGAATAGAGAAGATCCTGTCCTCTATCCGGCCTCGACTGCGGACTTGCGGCTGTTCCACTAAACACATTTTCAAAGAAATCTCTGAATGAACTCGTTCCAAAATTTGAAAAATCAAAGCCTTCAAATCCTGAAGCATGAGAACCCTGTTGAGGACCTCTGGGAGGGACGTTTCCAACAAAACCAAACTGGTCATATTGTTGTTTTTTCTTTGGATTGCTGAGAACAGAATAGGCTTCCTGAATCTCCTTGAATTTGGCTTCTGCGGTTTTATCGCCGGGATTAAGATCAGGATGGTATTTTCGGGCAAGTTTCCGGTAGGCCTTTTTGATATCCGCTACAGACGCAGACCGTTTTATACTGAGTAATTTATAAAAATCTTTTCCCATCAGAGTGCCCAATAAATATTGTTAGTCTAGATGGCCAAATTAGTCAAGCATTCATGTAATTTCGGTTAACAATCTCCTCGTTATTTCCAGAGTGACTCAACCGGCCATCTCAACTTCAAAAAAAACAACTTATTTTTTCTCTTCTTCATCGACAACTTCGGCATCGATGACTTCTTCCTCGGCTTTGTCCTCCTGCTGTTGATCTTGAGCATCTCCATGAACATCACCCTGGGCTTCAGAATCCTGCGGTTGCGCCTGCTGCTGAGCTGCAGCCTGTTGGTACATCGTTTCCGTGATCTTGTGAGAGGCCTGAGTGAGTGCTTCTGTCGCACTCTTGATCTGCTCTAAGTCTTCACTTTCAATAGCCTTTTTGGTGTTGGCGATCTCAGCTTCTACCGTTTTAGTATCCTCTTCGGAAATCTTGTCTTTGTTGTCCTTGAGCAGTTTTTCAAGACTGTAAATCATCTGATCTGCCTGATTTTTTGCATCGATTGTTTCTCTTCTTTTTTTATCGTCTTCGGCATGGGTCTCAGCATCTTTGACCATATTGTCGATTTCACTCTCGTCTATACCGCTGTGGCCTGTGATTGTGATCGCCTGCTGTTTTCCGGTCCCTGTATCTTTAGCGGACACGTTCAGAATTCCATTCGCATCGATGTCAAAGGACACTTCGATTTTAGGAATTCCTCTCGGAGACGGTGGAATACCATCAAGATGAAAGCGGCCGAGAGTCCTGTTGTGTGTCGCCATCTCTCGTTCTCCCTGAAGAACATGAATTTCAACACTGGGCTGATTATCGGATGCTGTGGAAAATGTCTCCATTTTCTTTGTTGGGATTGTGGTGTTGCGGGGGATCATCTTTGTGAACACTCCACCCAAAGTTTCAATACCCAAAGTCAAAGGTGTGACATCCAGAAGCAGGACATCTTTGACATCTCCTGTAAGTACCGCTCCCTGAATGGCCGCTCCTGCTGCAACAACTTCGTCAGGATTGACGCCTTTATGGGGATCTTTACCGAAGAGATCCTTCACAACCTTCTGCACTTTGGGGATTCGTGTTGAACCACCGACAAGAATAACCTCTTCGATATCTGAAGGTTTGAGTCCTGCATCTTTAAGTGCCTGTTTGCAGGGATTGACAGTCTTTTCTATGATATCCCCCATAAGCTGCTCAAGTTTAGATCGAGACAGTTTCATCAGAAGATGTTTGGGTCCGGAAGCATCGGCTGTGACAAAGGGAAGGTTGATCTCTGTTTCCATTGTGGTAGAAAGTTCCATTTTAGCTTTTTCCGCGCCTTCTTTGAGTCTCTGCAGAGCCATCTTATCTTTAGAGAGATCAACACCCTGTTCCTTCTTAAATTCACTCACGAGCCAGTTCTGTACGGCCTGATCGATATCATCACCACCGAGATGTGTGTCACCGCTGGTGGCTTTGACCTCAACAACTCCTTCGCCTACCTCAAGAATAGAAATATCAAAAGTTCCTCCACCAAAGTCATAGACGGCAATAGTCTGGTCCTTCTTTTTATCCATCCCATACGCCAGGGCTGCCGCTGTCGGCTCATTGATAATTCTCTCGATTTCCAGACCTGCAATTTTTCCGGCATCTTTAGTCGCCTTTCTTTGACTATCATTAAAATAGGCAGGAACTGTGATGACGGCTTTGGTCACGGTTTCCCCGAGGTAGTCTTCAGCCGCTTTTTTCAGTTTCTGCAAAATGATGGCTGATATTTCTTGGGGAGTATACGTTTTACCGTGGGCTTCCACAACCGCATTTCCATTCTTGTCAGCTTTGACCTTAAAGGGAACCTGCTTGATTTCTGCAGGAACCTCTTTTAACCGGCGTCCCATAAATCTTTTAATCGAATAGATGGTATTCTCAGGATTGGTCACACGCTGTCTTTTAGCGACCTGTCCAACGAGTCTCTCTCCTTTTTCCGTAAACGCAACAATGGAAGGTGTTGTCCGTCCCCCTTCTTCATTGGCAATGATGATGGGTTTGTCACCTTCTGTTACAGCCACGACGGAATTTGTCGTGCCTAAGTCAATTCCTATTGTTTTTGCCATTCTTATCCTCCAAATGGATTATTGCTTCAATTATGACCTGCATAATGAATCTTTATATAATATAATATATGAGTGTGTGTTTGTCAAGTTTATTTGATAATAATATTGACACTATTCCTCAAGTCTGAAAAGAACATAAAAAAAGGGATCCTGAAATCAGGATCCCTTTTTATTTTAAAGATTCTTAAAGTCGAGCTGGTTATTTGTCGGGATCGGCAATAAATCCTTTTTTCATCATCATCTGGACTTCATCGCGTGCCTGTTTGATAATCTGCTCGGCTTGTTCCCGCCTAACTTTTTCCGAAGATCTTATTCTTGCGACTCCCTGTTCTATTCCCATATTGCCTACAGCTACAGCTTCCCTTGGAAAAACTTCCCACTCATCCATGTTTGGAACAATGTAATCTTCGTTCAGCCCATTGTCCTCGGCCACTTTGGCCAATTCCTTAGCCGCTGCGATACACATTTCATCTGTGATTTTAGTGGCCCGGATGTCCAGCGCCCCACGGAAAATTCCGGGGAATCCGAGGGAGTTATTGACCTGATTGGGAAAATCCGAGCGCCCCGTAGCGACAATTCTGGCCCCTGCTTCTTTGGCTTCCCACGGCCATATTTCAGGAATCGGGTTGGCTTCAACAAAAACGATAGAATCATCAGCCATTCCCTGGATCCATTCCTTTTTTATGACTCCTGGCCCGGGCTTTGAGGCAGAAATGACAACATCCGCTCCATGCATGGCTTCTTTGATGTCTCCCTTACGGCTATCTTTATTTGTCGTCTCACAAATATGCCATTTTTCCTTGAATTTCGTCTGGAGTAATCCCCTGTCTCCCCTATCCCTATGCAGGATTCCCTTTGAATCCACTTGAATAATATTTCCTGGATTAACTCCAGCTGTGACGATCAAGCGGGAAATGGCTATGTTTGCGGCTCCAGCTCCGATCAGAGCCACTTTGATCTCGCCCATCTTCTTCTTTACAATTTTAACTGCATTAATTAGGCCGGCAACAGTCACACAGGCTGTTCCCTGCTGATCATCATGCCAAACAGGAATTTCCATCTCTTTCCTTAGTGTGTCCAGGATATGAAAGCATTTCGGATGAGAAATGTCTTCTAGATTGATTCCCCCGAATGTGGGTTGAAGCCATTTAACGGCCTGAATAATTTCTTCCGGATTTTTCGTGTCCAGACAGATGGGAAAGGCATCGACTCCACCCAAATATTTATAGAGAAGAGCTTTTCCTTCCATGACCGGCAGACCTGCTTCCGGTCCGATGTCTCCCAATCCTAGCACACGGGACCCATCGGTAATGACGGCCACAAAATTCCACTTGTTCGTCATTTCATATACAAGATCTTTGTCTTCCTGGATTTTCTTACACGGTGCGGCTACACCTGGCGTGTACCAGATGGCAAAATCTTCAAAATTACGGATTCGGCATTTAGGCATCACCCCAATTTTACCTTTATAAAATGGATGAAGCCTGAGAGCATCTTTTGAAGGCTGTTCGGCCTTCGCCAAGAGCTCTTCAACCGTCACGACTTTTTTCATAAAAAACCTCCTGAGGCTGAATAAATCCTTTTATAAAACGACTCCAGCCTATTTATTAATACATATGAATAAATGCCATAAAAACAAACCATTATATTCCCATAAAAATTAAAGTCAAGTGATTTAGTGAAGCTTTTCTCACCGGTGAAGAAAACACCGTTCGCTGTCGGCCTGATCTGCTTTTTTTGTAACAATCATTGCAATTCCATCTTCATCGGCTTTGGCGATAACATCTGCATCTCGAATCGATCCCAGAGGATAAATGATAGCGGTTATTCCATTTTTTGCAGCCAGTTCGACCACATCAGGGAAAGGCATAAACGCATCGGAAGCCAAAACACAACCCTGCGGGCCGTACCCTCGAAAAGAAAATTTGATGGCATCTTCCGCAGCATCGATACGGCTTCGCTGCCCGGAACCGATCCCGTGCACCTTATTTTTTGTCCCGATTACAATTGCATTGGATCGAGTAAAACAGGCCACATTCCAAGTGAATACAGCGGCTTCCAATTCATCCAGAGTGGGCTGTCTTTTTGAAACCACATCCACAGAGTCTATGGATGTGATGCGAGAGTCAAACCGTTTCTGAACCAGGAGCCCTCCTGCGACTCTTTTAAATTCCAGGTCCTGATCATCAGAGATCTCATCGCAGAAGGCCCCCATTTTCACGATCCGGAGAGGTTTTCTTGAACCCAATATCTCTAAGGCCCGGGATGAAAAATCCGGAGCATAGACGACCTCGACATTTCTTCCCGGCTCTGTGATGAGATCGGCCAAGGTGCTATCGACCGTGTAGTTGAACACGTCCACGCTTCCGAAGTTGGATAGAGGATCACATTTCCAAGCCATCTCAAAAGTCTCAGCAGGAAGGATTCCCATAGCTACTCCACTGGGCATCTCATGCTTTACGAGGACACAGATCTGCAGATTTTTGTAGATCGAAGTCAGTTTCCTGGCAAGCCGCTGTCCCAGGTCCATATCGCCTACGTTGATGTAACTTAAACCTTTGGAGCCTTCTTGAAGAACTTCAAAGGTGGCCATATTGGGACCCGATGCTCCATCTTCCAGGTAAAAAGCCGCGGGATATCCCGGGTTTTCCCCATACCGCATAGAGAGTTTTTTCGTAAACTTGATCTCTCCAAAATTCAACACCTCCTGGAAATCTTCAACAACTTTTGTTCTGTACTGTTTCCGAGTCGTTTTGTCGATATCTTTCATTTTTTATTTGTCCCTTTCACTTCTGTTAATGATAGAGAAAGTATAATGTTTATTTTCCATAGGGTCACAATATACACATGCAACCGCTACCCTGAAATCATTGTGTGGCTCTTTTGGCTTCATGGCCTCATACACTGCGGCAGCCATGTCCTCGGCGGATGCTTCCTTGAGAAAGACATCCTCCGGAAATCCGGAGAAGGAGGGAAGAGGATCCTTATTTTCCCCTGTATAAGTTGAGATCATTTTCCCCTGTCCGGGTATCAGTGGAATTTTAAAATATTCACGTCGAGCCCTACCCTCTTCTTCTCTTTTAATAATACTGAGCGCGGCATTGTTAGAAGACAGAATGCATCCGCTTACCCTGGGAGTAAATGTCGGTTCATCAGGTTCGTAATCCCAGTTTATCAAAGATGTTTCAAGAACATGAACAGCATTTCCCGCACTCCGCATGACGGCCTGGATTTCGTCTGTCTGTTTGCCGTTACTGACAGCGATTCCATCAGAAAGTAGAATCGCCGGATAGATCAACAGATCGACATTCCCAGTTTTTAAAATCGATTCATCGGTCGGTTTCACAAGGAACTTATGGTCGGAGAACTCAATTTTCCTGGCCTGGCTAGAAGGAGAACGGCCTGTGATCGCGTATAAGACAACGACGTTTTTTCCTGTCTTGTCGGCACCAATAATGATGATCCTTCCCGGGTAATCCTTCTCAGTCAGCTTCTCTAATCCTTTTGTCATCCGTGCTCACTACTGGAAACATATTCAATGAATAGACCTATTGATAACACAGGCATAATTTGAAGTAAAGACTTGAACTTGTCTTGATCTAAAAATTGAGTTAGAATTTTCACAAGACCGATGGAGAGGAATTTATGAGTGACATAGAGCAGCCTGTCAAGGCATATAAAAACCTTGAGTTTCTCAACTCAAAAGAAGCACGAACCCTACGAATCTTAAGTGAATACAGGGAACCTCTTTCACGACTCGATAAACATAAAGTCAACAATTGGGTACTATTTTTTGGTTCGGCGAGAATAGATCCTACAAATAAAGAAGACCCCCTCTATAAATACTACTGGGAAGCCGAGGAACTGGCGAATGAACTCGTCAAATGGGCCATCCAGCTGAAACCCAAAGGAAAGAATTTCGTTATCTGCACAGGTGGGGGTCCCGGAATCATGGAGGCTGCAAATCGAGGAGCGCATAGAGCCGGAGGCAAATCCATCGGGATGAACATCTCTCTTCCCTATGAACAGAAACTCAATCCCTATGTCTCTCCAGAGTTGTCCTTTACTTTTCATTATTTCTTCATGAGGAAGTTCTGGCTGGTTTACAAAGCTAAAGCAATCATCGCATTTCCAGGTGGATTTGGAACCTGCGATGAGGTTTTTGAACTGCTGACTCTCATCCAGACTGAAAAAATCAGTAGAAAAGGCATCACTATATGCCTGTACGGAGAAGAATACTGGAAAAAAATAATCGATTTCAAAGCATTGCTCAATGTTGGAGCCATAGACAAAGACGATTTTAAGCTCATTCAATATGTTTCTGATCCCACGGAGGCCTTGAGCTATCTCAAAGAGAATCTCTTCAAACTATTACTTTGAGATAGAAGATAGTTTGGAATTTTCAAAAGGAGACGGAACGATGAATAGGACAAATCAGAACATACTCTTGTTAGCACTGTTTTTTCTCTTTTTATCAGCCTGTGTGAGGACAAAGTATTTTCCTGAAGGGAACATTCAGACAGGACTGGCATCCTGGTATGGTGAAGATTTTCATGGCAAGCTTACGTCCAACAGGGAAATCTACAACATGAATGACATGACGGCAGCGCATAAAACGCTTCCCTTCGGAACACGCGTGATAGTCACCAATTTAAACAACAATAAATCCGTGACCGTTCGCATCAACGATCGAGGACCTTTTATCGAGGGAAGGGACATCGATCTCTCCTATGCGGCCGCTAAGGTTTTAGAGATGATAGAACCGGGTGTTGTCCCTGTAACCATTGAAGTCTTAAAAAACTTGTCACCCCG
>CAZEWV010000014.1:13282-20104 GCA_964516025.1 uncultured Eubacteriales bacterium | reverse complement strand
CGTCGATATTTAGGTCTGAGTCAAATTGAAATCTTCTGAAAACTTCAAAATTGACCGCATAGGGCACTTTGTCAGGAGGCTGAAGACCTCCGAGATGAGCGAGAGTGGAAATTCCATTCGCAGCGCAGGAGCGCAGTTTTTCATAGGTCAACCAGGGAAAAGGGATGCCGAGGAGCGGTTCATGATTCCCGTGAGATCCGCAGTGATGATAGAAATATCCAAGACTATCCTGTGAATGGAGGTCTTCGAGAGGCCTCTTTTCCTTTTTCGACAGATGATTGTGCAGTGCCGAACCCAGAACAGGAATATTTGAGTATAAAGAATGAGAATAAGGAGTCTCCCATCCCTCCGTGAGGAGAGAGTTGCCCTCCACATCAATCCCGTCTTTGAGGAGAGGCCAGAGATATTTTCGCTCTCCATAGAAGGATTCCAGTCGTGTGATGATACGAAAATCCGGATTCAATTTTGAGGCGGCATCACGGAGGCAAGAAAAAAAATCAGCGATATTTTTCGAGGCCACTTGAGCGATGTTATCATCGGAATTCCACTCACGTAAAAGATAGGCCCCACCGTTTCTACCGGCATAGAGGGATTTTGTGTGTTCAAAACCTGCACCGCTGTCATTTGTCCAGATCGTTAAATACTCGAGCTCGGGAACTTCCTCCAGGATTTTTGTGATCATATCCTCGTAATGTTTTTTCACAAGCGGATGTGCCAGGGCCAAACTGAAACGGGGTTTAAAGCTCCGGAAAGGATGGTCCACTCGGGCCCCTCTTAGAGTTGGATATTTCTCAAAAAAAACTTCAGGAACCGATCTGGGCTCAAAGCAAAGGAGCCCGGGATAGAGGCCGTACTTGTTTGCCAACCGGGAATTGTCTTTTAGAAGATCGAGATTAGCCTTGAGGTCGTCTTCCGGATAGATCCCCTCATTCAACTTGCTTGAAACAAACTGGTCCAGTGCCGGACAGTAGGTATAAAAGTCAGAGTAGAATTCTCCTTGCACCCCCTGTTCAGAAGAATTTGGGAAGGCCAGTGCATTGACCTCGATGTGAGAAAATCCCAAGCGGGCATATTCGCGGATATATTGTTCCCGGTTGAAATTCCGGATGAGGCGGGCATATTGAGTGAGGAAAATATCAAAAGTCGATTTTTCGCGGGAAAAGCTCATGAACCGGAGCCGGTTTTTTAACTTTGAAACGTTGTTTTCCCTATTATTTTTGATAATGTCAGAAAAAACTGCGTAGAGAAAATGGGGTTGGGAGCTGGCAAAAAGAACGCGTCGGCCAGCATCGATGTCAAAATACACCCATTCTTTCCCCATTGAAATATTCTGAGGCCATCCGGAAAACTTTTGCAGCTGAATTTTATCCAATACTCCAATGAAAACAGAATCCAGTTCAGGATTATTATGGTCAAGGGGAACAGTCTCGATGTCAGCTCGTGCGCACATATCCTGCTTTAGTTCATCTGCAATAGTTTTTTCAACAGGGTATCCCCCCTGAGGGATATAGATTTTTCGGATATGTCCCAGCATCTCTCGAAGTCTCATGACTCTCTCCTTGTGAAGACTTTAAAATTAACACTTAAAATAGATATTATTTTATGCCGAATCTGCCTCCCCCGTCCACCTCGCCATCCACCCCCTTTGTCCCCAAGAATGGATTTCTCCATCATCTTCCCAGAATTTCCTGTTTATTATGGATCTGAACAGCTTGATAGGCATTGACTGAATCATCCTTTTAAAGTATTAAATTAGGCATGCCGGATCTTAAAGAATTAAAAGTCATCGATTTTCACATCCACATCGGATTAAAAGAACACTGGCATCCTTGGGTCCACAAATACCAGAAGAGCGCCGGATCTGATCTCTATGAACGATATGATGAGCTGACCGATCCACGGCATTTTGCAGACTATCTTTTGAGCTTCGGCATAAAAAAGGCTGTTATCCTCCCGGAAATAAGTCCTATTACCACAGGGATTGTTTCCAATGAGTATGTCCTGGAATTCTGTCAGGGCATGGACATTTATCTCCCCTTCTGCACAGTCAATCCCTCAATGGAAAACAACCTGAGCATCAAGGTCAAAGACTCTATTAAAAAAGGAGCAAGGGGAATCAAACTCTACCCCTCATATAACCATTTTTATCCCAATGACAAAACCCTCTACCCCATCTATGAGCTGGCCCAAGAGCACTGTCTTCCTGTTCTCGTGCATACGGGCTCCTCTATTTTCAAGGGATCAAAAATCAAGTACGCCAATCCCCTTCATTTGGATGATGTGGCTGCAGATTTCCCCGACTGCAAAATTCTTATGGCTCACGGAGGTCGGGGACTCTGGTACGAGACCGCATTTTTCCTTTCCCGTCTTCACCCCAATCTCTATCTTGAAATTTCCGGCCTGCCGCCAAAAAACCTTCTGGACTATTTTCCGGAGCTGGAAAAGAACATCGACAAGGTCGTCTACGGCTCTGACTGGCCTGGTGTTAAATCGGTCGGGATTAATATAGAGGCCATAAAAAATTTACCGTTGGCCGAGGCCTCTATTCAAAAAATCCTCTACAAGAATGCGGCCGGGATTCTTGGGAACGCGGCTCTCCTCGATTAATAAACCGGAAGAGAACCAACCGGATTTGATGTTTTAGCCGGCCTTTTCCTTTTTTTTCTTTTTCAACCAGAAAAAAGACAGGGGAATTCCTGTAGCGATAAACGCAAGATCGGCAAGCGATGTCTGCCATTCGAAGATCGCCCGGAAGACAATCAGAAAAATAACTCCTGCTAAAAACAGGATAGGGAGCCAGGGATAAAACGGCACTTTAAAGACATCGGAACCGCCGACATTTTGACGCCTAAGCTTAAACAGAGCAAGAATGTTAAAAATCAAAAATATCAAAATGGCAAACACCATTCCGGCAACGATTGTCTCGAATGTTTTTCGCACCAACAGAATCACTGCTGCCCAAAAACAGTGGGCAAGAATCGCATGGGAAGGAGTGCGGTACTTGGGGTGAACAAAATTGAGCCACTTAAAAAACAGGCCGTCTTTGGCCATTGCATAATAAGCCCGTGGAGCTGACATCATTGTACCGTTGATACTGCCCGTTGTGGAGATCATAACGAGTATGGCGATAAAACCGGCTCCGATTGGCCCCATCAGACGAGTGGCCACATCCACTGCGACTATTGTGCTCTGGCGCATGGCTTCCATCCCAAGCGTCTGATGATAAACCCAATTGGTCAAAACATAGACAATTAGGATAGTGCCCAAACCGAGAATAAGGCTCAATGGAATAGTACGCCTGGGATTCTTCATCTCTCCCGCCACATACCCGACCCGATCCCAACCTATGAACGAAAATGTTATGAGCATAAGCGCCGCGATCATATTCCCAAATGGACCAAGCCCTCCTGTTGGTTCCGCTTCGGTATCCAGCATATTCTCGTGGCCCTGGACAAGAATGAGGCCAATTATCACAAGAGCAAATATTCCTCCAATCTTGAGAACTGTGGATATTTTCTGATACACGGAGGCCCTCTGGATTCCGATATAGTTGAGCACTCCAAAAAAAGCAATCACCGCCAAAGCGACGGCCGTGTGGGTCCAGGGCTTCAGCACCACAAAATGGGTGAAATAATTCGCCGTGATGATGGCCAGGCCAGCAGCCGGGCTCGTTCGGATGATAAAAAGCTGGGACCATCCAAACATGAATCCGGCAAAAGGCCCAAAGCAGCGGCTGATGTAAACATATTCCCCACCCGTATTGGGAAGACGTGTTCCAAGTTCCGCATAGATCAATCCTCCAACAAAGACAAAAATTCCTACAATAATCCAGAGCAAGATGATGACAGGGAAAGATCTCAGATAACCGGCAATAATCTGAGGTGTCGAAAATATACCCGCTCCGATCGTGATGCCAACAAGAATCGCAATACCGTCAAAAACACCCAGTGTTTTGCGAAGGGAAGGCTGTTTTTCGTCATGAACTACAGAATTTACCGTGTCGATTTTACTTTTATGGTCTGTCATTTTCTTGACCTCTAAAATTCCATTGAACCAAGTTCGCGAAGCGCCAAGTATGCGGCACCAAAAACGCCGGCGGAATCCCCAAGCTTTGCCTTTAGTATAGGGATACTGTCCCTCGGCACACCAAACAATAAGTTGTCCAAATATTGGGGTACTTTTTCATACCATATGGAAAGATTGGACACACCTCCGCCGAGGATGATAGCTTCAATATCGAGGATATTAACAGCATTGGCAAAAGTTTCTCCCATGATTTTTGCACTCTCCTCGAACAATTCAAGGGCATGGGGATTTTGCTCTTGATAGAGTTTGTAAATCTCCTGAACTTGAAGTTTTTGACCGCAGAGATCAAAAAACCTTCGGCTGTGACTCGGCCCGGAAAGATAAGCTTCCACACACCCATGCCGCCCACACTCACATATCCGGCCATGGATGTCAATTGTCATGTGTCCGATCTCACCTCCTCCGCCCAGAGAACCCCGGTAAAGTCTATCGTTTAAAACCAAACCGGATCCCACACCCGTGCCCAGTATGACGGCCATAACAGAATGATATGTCCCTTTGCAGCCGGCAAAAAATTCGGCAACCGCCAAGCAGTTGGCATCATTGTCCACGAGAACCGGACACGGCAACAGTTTTTTCTTCAGGGATGGAATGAAACCGGTTGAATGATAGACAGGTGTATGAGGCGATCCATAAATCCGGTCTTCGGCCTCCACAAAGGTCCCGGGAGTGCCAATTCCTACCGCAGAAATAGTTTTTTTTCCAGAAACCTTATGGACAAGGTGAACAATTTTGTCGATAACATGTTCCATCCCTTTAGAGGCCTCTGAAAACACACGCTGTCTGTCCAGGCATTTTCGCTGACTGTCGAGCAGACAGACCTCGATCTTCGTCCCACCAAGGTCAACTCCTACGACATACTTGCTCATCCTTTACCTCTTAATGGGGTCAGGCTTTGATAACTTTAAGAAATCGAAAATGAATTAAAGGGACATCATACTTAATTCACGTGGAATTAAGTATGATGTCCCTTTAATTCATTTTCAAAGCCTGGCCCCCATCTTATCCCAAGAATTGAAGACAGCTATAACATTTTCAGGTTTGGCTTCCAGACCAAACTCACACTGGGCGATCACTCCTCCGTTTTCATAAAGTTCGTCAAAAACAGTGCTGACAGCTTTTTCGATATCCTCTTGGCTGCCACGGGGAAGAAGGTCCTGCCGGTCGATTTCCCCCCAAAATGTTATCTTTCCCCGGAATTTCTCCCCCAACTCTTTGATGTCCATACAAAATATCTGACTGTTTATGGCATCGATACCGATTTCTATCAAATCAGGAAAAATTTCTGTGATATATCCGTCCGAATGCATAAAAACATACTTGCCATAGCTTTTCGCAATATCGACATACTCCTTGTACATAGGTTTGAATAACTTTCGGAAAATTTCAGGTGATGTGAGTAGAGCATTTTGTGAACCCCAATCATCCATAATCCCAATCGCATCCACATCCGTTTTAGACCAGACGTCCACTTCTTTGCAGTAATGATTGTGAATAAGCCCCAATAATTCAGATAGTTCGGTTGTCTGCTCGACCAGATCGATCATCGCTTGTTCCATTGTGCGTATAAACTGAAACCGCTCGAAAGGCCTCTGCATCGTTGCACTGAGAACGAATTGTTCGCTTTCCCGGCAAAAATCATTCACAGATTCACAGTCGACAGAAAGAGTCTCTTCCGGAATCCTGAAATTTTCCAGATCCCTCCATTTTGCAATTTGAGGCTTTTGAACAATTCCAATCGCACCCTTTTGAGTATTGGTGAATGTGCATCCCCACTCGTCCACGTATATTCCAGGCGTGTATTTCTCTCCCACTCTTTTAGGCTGCCGCGTATAGATTTCCGGGGCTTTCACGATATCATCCGGAAACTCCCGGTAAAGACGTGCGATAACATCGGGATACCGGTCTTCCGCCCAGGGAAGAATCCAAGCCTGCCGTGGAATTCTTTGTGGTGAATCCATGGCCAGAGTTTTCTGTACAAGCACTCTGGATGTCATAAAGTCTGTCCCCTATTTTTGTGTGCAGATATTCCGCCTGGGAAAAAACGATAATCCTCTAAATCCTTCCTTTCACCTTCGTAAGCCCAGGAAAAGCCCTCTTCAAAAGGAAGAGTCCCATTTTTGTAACAAGTTAAAAAAGACTCCTGGAGATTCTTTACCCATATTTTTTTTCCATCAGTTTCGAGCATGGACTGCGGAAAAGGTCTAATGTCTTTCACAGCATCCTGAATGCCGTTTACACAGAGCGTCTGGGAACGGGCCGCTTCCGGCCCACACACAACAGGCTTCGGATTGTGCACTGCATACACAGCCTCAAAGAGTTTTTTAAATGGATCCTCGGTTTCGGGAGATCCATATTTTTTTTCCACACCGGCAGAACCTGTGGCCACGATCTCCTGTTCCTTCTCGCCGAAATTGACAGTGGCGTGTTCAAATTCAAGAGAAAACATGGGACCAATTGTTTCAGGTGTGGCATGCGTCGCATAAAAAAGAAGCTCTCCACCTTCACGCATTAAAAAACGGCAGGCCACAGTGTCGTAGTTTTCGATCGGATAGGCTTTGTAAATCTCCGCCACAACTTCAACAGGTTTGGCACTCCGGTTTAGGCTCCCTCCCAAAAGAAATAACAAGTTATGAAGGTCATGAGCCATGGCACTGTTAGCCGGACTGTCCAGAACCCAATGATTATCACTGTCCTTAATTCGGCCCGCCCAATCGTTCCGACTGTAATAGGCGG
>CAZEWV010000014.1:10486-13182 GCA_964516025.1 uncultured Eubacteriales bacterium | reverse complement strand
AATCCAATAATTCCTTGAACGAGGAGCATACGGGAACATCCCTTTTCTTTATTTCATCATAGAGCTCCGATCTCTCCGGATAGGGATCCACAACACCACAAAGATTCACTTTTCCGTGTGGGAAACCTGTCAGCAAAGTCTTGAGATAGTGGAATCCCATCCCTCCTATCCCGATTTGGACAACACGGACAGGTTGATCCTCAGTCCTCTTCATTCAAGCTCCGCTCCAGGAGATCTGTCTCGATTATCTCTTTTGTCTTTATATCTATGGCAAAGGTCTTTATTTCGAATTTTTTTAGAGACACCTCAAACGAAAGGTTCAAAGAAGGAATGTCCACATGTGTGGATCTCTTTTTCCCTGTAGGCTCAAAAAGCCGGAGCACGAGCCGATTTTCATTTTCGGCCATCTTGAAAGACGCCAACTGCACAACATTTTCACTCAAGATTATCCCCGGGGTATGTCCTTTCCCTTCTCCAGAAGGAAAACAGCACAGAGCGAAAGGTGTTTCATTTTTTACGAGTGCACTGCGATCGATCCCAGAGAGAAGACCGTCCGCATTTCCTCCTTTTATCCAGAATTGAAACATCCTTTCCCCCAAATCGATACGCGGCCTAAACCTATTCTGAGGGACAATGGATTTGGACTCGACAGGATGGCCCGCATATGAGGGGGAGCGCAGCAGAGATAATCTTAATTCTCCCTCTGAAAAATCGAACCCGTATGTTCCAGAATTTATCACAGTCAAAGCCTTGAGTTTGTCCGAAGAAACCGCCGCAACCCATTTTTGAGCCACAAGTTCCTCTCCAAAACGTTCGAATTCCTCGACACCATAGGCCACCTGTCCTCTGCACGTTCCCTTTGTGAACATGGAGGGAACGGACAATTTGAGCATCCGGTCTTTTTCATTCCACTGAACTCGAATCTTAAACTCCAGCTCTGTCCCTTTTTTGGGCAGAACATAAGTCACGCAGGCATAAGACGAATTGTACTGGAACACCGCTTCAATAACCGTCCGTACAGGACCGTTTTCGACAATCCTCACTGGCGGCAATTCTTTTACCGAAACACCGGAAAACCAGGCACTTCGCTCCCCGGACAGAAGAGTAAAAACACCTTCGACTTCCCTGAAACTGCGCACCAGCATTCCCCATGGATCGGGATTATCTTTGCAGACAAGCAGTCGGAAGGAACCGGCCTTTAGAAAATCCTCTCCATTAACGGCATATTTATCCATATAGCCTGTTTCAGGATCGAGGGATACTTCAAGAGAATCCGTCTTTAAATTGAATGTTGAATCGTTCGCAGCTTTCAATCCGGGAGGTGGATCGACGGTTTTCAACCGGCAGGTATACCGGT
Source organism: uncultured Eubacteriales bacterium (assembly GCA_964516025.1). GTDB lineage: Bacteria > Acidobacteriota > Aminicenantia > Aminicenantales > Aminicenantaceae > JAUWVG01. The sequence goes on along the minus strand of CAZEWV010000014.1, from coordinate 11,825 downwards.
TCATTTGACTGGGCTTAAGGTCGGCCAGAAAAACAATTCTCTTTCTCATATCGACCGAAATATTTGAACTTTCCTGTTCCAACTGAAGAGGAATCTCGTTTCCGGACTCATCCTCCATTTCCGGCATCAGGAAAATATCAGGATCCGTGTTCGGTTCAGGTGGCTGAAATTCACACACAATTGTTGTTGTCACTGAAAAAGGATGGGGATTATAAACAAGAACAGGAAATTCTCCCTCTTCTGCACGCGCCTGGCCGCCAAGCAGCCGGAAAAAAGCCCTCATTTTAATTTGAGACAGAATCTCCAAACCATGACCTATTTTTCTGAGCACATCCTCTTCGACTTCCGGTATAGAGGATCCGGGAAGAATGTCATGGAATTGACAAAACAAAAGATCTTCCAGTGCTTTTTGAAGTTCTTTTTTAGGATAAGTCATCAAGCCTTCGAGTGAGACATGCGTCGCCATTTTCTCCGTTTTAAAATATGTATTTTCAAGCAGACGGTGTTTTTGTTTCACTAAAGCCATCGAAGTATAGCATCCTACTGCCCAGGGATTGAGATCTTTTTCCCACTTTGGGTATAAATCCTGATTCGGCTTCAATTCATCGAAATACGCTTCCGGTGTTGCATGAAGAATGTCTCTGTCTTTGGTACTAGCCATCAGTTTGCGCAAAGCAAGAAGGTCCTCTCGAGACGCCCCTCCACCGTGATTTCCGATTCCCCAGAGAAGAAGGCCCGTGACCCTCTCCACATTTCCCGCAAGCCACTCTTCAGTCTTCTTCCCTGCCTTGCCTTTCTGCGAGTTGTAATGATGCCTGGCCCGGTGAGCCAGGATCGTTGATCCATCGTAGCCAATCCAGATAAAATCATCCGCCGGAAGCTCGAGTTCATGGGCATCCGGGCGGCAAAAAAGGTAGGATGTGTACCCCGACTTTTTAAGGATCTGCACCAGCCCCCGCGTATGACCAAAAGGATCGAAATTTATCGCCGTTTCCGGATTTGATCCAAATTTTTTCGCGAAATAATTTCTTCCGATAAGGATCTGCCGGACAAGGGACTCCCCGCTGGGCATGTTGCAGTCGGGCTGGACATACCAGCCTCCCATTATATGCCACCGCCCCCGTGAGACCATCTTTTGAATTTTCACGAAGAGTTCGGGATCATACATTTCCACCCATCCATAAAGAAGGGATTCATTATGGCAAAACACAAATCCTTCAAATTCTTCACACAGCTGGACGGCCGTGCGGAAAGTGGACAGAGCTTCGGCTGCGCCCTCTTCCCACTCCCACAACCAGACCGGATCGAGGTGGGCATTGCACACAAGATAGAGTTTCTT
>CAZEWV010000014.1:5145-10386 GCA_964516025.1 uncultured Eubacteriales bacterium | reverse complement strand
AAAGCATCTCCGGCCCCCACTCTATCCAATACGGCAATATGATATCTTTTGCTCCGGATAAACTTCCGGCCGTCAAAAAGACATGCAGACCAGAAATTTTCTGAAGCCGACACACTCTCTCGGAGTGAAATCACCACTTTCTGCAGCGTAAAGCGCTCCACCAGCTCCTGCGCCAGATCTCTATAACCTTCCACATCCAAACGGGCTGCGTCCACATCGCTCTTCCCGGGAAGGATTCCGAAAATCCGCATAGGATCTTCTTCGTTACCAAATAGAACATCGACGGAAGACATGAGTTCTGTCATGACGTCTTTGGCACGGTCCTCACTCCATAATTTTTTCCTATAGTTTAAATCACAGGAGACGGATATCCCTTTTTTTTTGGCTGTTTTGAGGCCCTCTCTCAGAATGTTCAAAACCGAATCGCCTAAAGCCGGAGTAATTCCTGTCCAGTGGAACCAGCCCGTTTGATCAAGGATTATATCCCAATCCAGTTCACCCGGTTTTAATTCAGTTATGGAAGAAAATGCCCTGTCGTAGATAACCCGTGAAGGCCGGGGACCGGCACCGTGTTCCAGGTAATATACACCCATTTTATTCCCTTTTCGAAGGATGTGCTGAGTGTTAACTCCATATGATTTTAAAACGCGGCAGGCGTTGTCTCCGATTTGATTTTCAGGAAGCACTGTCACATAGGAAGAATGCAGACCGAATTGAGCCAAACTTACTGAAACATTGGCTTCAGCACCGCCAAAATGCGCATCAAAATTTTGGGCATTCTCCAACCGAATACCTTGAGGAGGAGACAACCGCATCAGCATCTCACCAAATGTTACGGTTTTAGTAGGCTCTCCTTTTTTCCTGGACTGCTTTTTTTTCTGCGGTTTTTTTGCAGGAAAAAAATCGAGCTTCTTCCGCCAATCTCGGATTTTGGAACGCGTTGACTCAACATCATGGATCGTCTGCGTCAATGCCGAAGCACAGAATATTCCAAAAGGATCTTTGAGGACCGCTTTATCGAGAGTTTCGATCGTGATTCCTCCGGTATACATCACCGTTAGATCCGGAAAAGGGCCTCTCCAGGATTTGACTAAATCCATGTGGGAAAGACTTCCGGAAAAAGTGGGAAACAGTTTATAAATCCATTGGTGGGGATATTTTTCTCTTAATTCCTCCAAAGAACAGCCATAGACCTCCGCTTTGTGCACAAGCTGTTTTCCCACATCGGCCAATCCCCCGGGCACACACAAAATATCCTGTTTCACACAGACATCCACAACGTCTGGAATATAATCCGCTGAAACAATCCCAGCGGCTCCGGCTTGAATGGCCGCTTCTGCCTGGTCCGCAGTCATAACCGTCCCTGCAAAAATCAAAGCCTGGGGGTATCTGGAAAGCACAGCCTCGATTCCATCCAGGCTGAACTTCGATCGGAGGACAATCTCGAGAAGAACTCCCTCTGACTGGAATATTTCATACGAAGCCACACACTCTTCAACAGATTTGGGAGAGAGGAGCGCCACCAACCGTTTTTGTCTCAATTCCTCAAAAATTTGTTCTGTCTTCTTCATTGTTCACCCCATTACAGCCGGCGTATGTTCATTCCTCCGCTGACTTCGACAACCATTCCTGTGGAATAGGAAAAAGAACCTTTTGCGAGAGAGACTACGGCCCTTGCCACATCCTCGGGCTGCCCCCATCTCTTCTGCGGGATAAGACCTTCACCGATTTGCCGGTCATACTTGTCCTTGACGGCCTCTGTCATTCGTGTCCGGATAATTCCGGGTCGAACTTCATAAACATTGATGTTGAATTCAGATAGACGATCGGCAAAGATCCTGGCTATCTGACTGAGAGCCGCTTTGGAGACACAGTACTCGGCCCGGGAAGGGGAAGAGACATCCGCCGATATGGATGAGATAAAAACAATACACGGCCGGAAGTTTATATCCTTATGGACAAGATCTATCATTTTTCGGGCCGCTCTCTGTGTCAAGAAGAATGCTCCCCTGGAGTTGACAGATAAAACCCGGTCATAACTCTCAGGAGTTGTGTCCAGGATATCCAATCTTTTCTCCGGTGCAACACCTGCATTATTGACCAGAACATCGATTCTTTCAAATTTTGAATAAGTCAGTTCAAGAATCTTCTGGTGGTCTTCCAGGGAAGAAATATCGCCTTGGATAGGGAGGAAGTTTGCACCAACTTCCTCGACTCTCTGTTTGACTTCCCAAAGACCTCTGTGATGGGTGTTTTGAGAATCATATTCGATGTCCACGCCTGCGATATCATAACCGGCTTTAGCCAGTTCAAGGGATATCTCCCGGCCAATGCCTAAACCGGCTCCTGTAACAAGAGCTGCGGGTTTTCCTTTCATCTCCCTACTCCTTCACAACACAACAAATTTTTCATAACTGAATTATTCATAAAAACTTCCGACACCTTCATTTTTCTTTATAGATATCAACCTGATAATATGATATTGAGAAATATCCGAGAACATCACTTTGTATATTATCCATTTTTATCAAATGTCGGCATTTTTTACCTCAAAGGGCGAGCCGATTTCACCCCATCTGCTTTGTTGCAGCCCGTTCGCGGTGGGCAAATCCACAGCTTCACGTGCTGCGCCTCGCATCTGTAGCAAACTCGACTCGTGAATAATCCAGTATAAATATTCAAACCATTTTTTTAGAGAAAGGTCAACTCAAAAATAGTTGTCGGCAAGATAATCCTTCCAGATATTTTCAAACCAGCTCTCTTCTCTTGGAACAGGCCGGATATCTACCCAATCCTTGGAAAGTTCCCCATTTTCATCCAGCCGCACCTCCAATATCTTCTTTTCTACAAACGATTCCTCTTCATTTAAACTGAAACGCCATTCAACACTAAGGTTTTCGCAGGGTTTTTGGCCGTCTTGATCCAGTACAAGAAAAGAACCGCGGCTTTTCCCCCCCTTTTCAAAATATTCGGAGATGGCCTCCAGATAAACCGCATGGGTCAAACAGAGGTCTAAATTCTTGAATGCCTCGGGAAGCTTTTGCATGGAAGACACTTTCATCTCTTTTTGCAGCCGTACATAAAGAGACCAGGCTTCATTCCTGGCATCCTCGATCTGCTTCGGATCACGGATGTGCGCCCCGAAAGAAGACATCCTTTCCTGGATGTCTTTGCGTGTTGAATGAAGGAATACGTCATCTTCAGACAGAGATGAAGTTATTCTTTTAATGAATTCCAGGATGTTTTTAATCCGCTCAGAAACCGCAGCAATAAACTCATCCTCATCCGGAGGAGATGCAGCATATTGTTTTGTGATATAAAAAGCGGCTCTTTGGCTTCCCACCTGTCCCGCATTGAGAGCCGATCCACCCGGTCTATAAACCCCGTGAGAGCCATTCACTTCACCGACAGGAAACAGGTGTTTGATATTGGACTCCCACCAGATATTCCCCCGCAGGCCGCCGTTGTTGTGCTGGGCACAGACAGCTATCTCAAGGAATTCTTTTTCAATATCAATATCGTGCTCTTTATAAAGGTCAACAGCCGGTAAATTCATGGCCTTCAATCGTTCGATAGGGGTTCCGAATAAAGCCTTTGATTTCTCCAGATACGTATAGGCCTCATCCTCAAGGTCATCTAAGGAAAAATCAGCTAGACGTCCTCCTCCTTTTGGATTGGCCGTGTAATCGAGAAAAACTCTCCGTCCTTTGGCCACGGTCTCTTGATAGACAAGAACGTCAATCAATGAGGATCCATAGTCTCTCACTTTTTTGGGATCGAACGGCCACTGGTAACCTTTGAGAAAAATCGCGGTCGCCAGTGTCCTCATGTCCGGAAAATATTCGTTTAAAAACTCCCGTTCATCACTGCCATCCAAATCCGTGGACACATAACGTGGAATGACCTGCTGGTAGGACCCGGAAAGATTCCACCTGAATTTGATGGAGGCCAAGCCAAACTGGGATTCGGTCAAATTCTGACCGACCGCCCCAATGGATAAAGCCAGACCATGAGAGCCCAACTGGCTTTCGGGATAGACAGACATTCTGTAGATTCCTCCGGGTCCTCCTGTTCCCAGTACAACATTCACCGCATTAAACACTACCAAATCCAATCTCCCGGAAGCCAATCCTGCCTTATCCAGCGCCACCGCCCCTACCACATGCTTCTTTTCCCTTATTTTCGAGGTGAGCAGTGCGATGATTTCGTGATTTTCAAAAATCTTAATACCCTTTTTCTTTACTTCACCGGCCATGGCCTCAAACATGAGATGAGACGTGAGAGGCCCTGCAGATGTCCCCCTCCCCAGGGGATCATGGTCTGTTTTGTACCCAATGTACCCACCGAATCGATCGTGGGGAAAAGGAACACCCAGGCCAACGAGATTAAAAAAAGCTTTGGCTGAATTTTGGGCTTCACACAAGGCGATGTCACCATGCATAGAACCCCCCGAAAAAAGATCTTCGGCCATCCTCATAGGAGAATCGGTTTCTTGTCCATATAAAGACTGTTTATAATAGGTCTGTTTATCCGAACCGGCATTATTGGACGTGCCCGCTCCCCAACCTTCTGTGGCGATTGCAATGTTTTTCTGTCCGGATTCAAAAAGCCGGAGGGCCGCGTTAAGAGAGGCCACCCCGCTGCCAATAATCAATGTGTTGACTGAATGGCATGGAATAGTTAAACCAACAATCTCTAGAACTGACGATTTCATCCGTGCCCCCTTTTTCTGAAAAAATCTCTGTATTCTTTAGCATAGACAGTTTTGTCTCGAATCACACACCCGGTGGGACATCCTGCCCTAATAAGATCACTGCAGCATGAACACGTAACACATACTTTTTTTGGATTCAACGAACCATTTTCCATCAAATCCTTTGGCGCATCAGGGTATGCAAAAGAACTTCTCCCCAAACCGACAAACGAGACCTCTCCCCTTCTTATTGCGGCGGCCCCAATGTGAGGAAAATACTGCCGCAGCCAGGAATATCCGGTACCCACACAAGGAATGTTGGGAAAGGTTTTTTGAATTTGTCCGGTAAGCTGTAAGAGCCGTCCCACACCTTTTAAAGGATGTTCATCCGGAACAGCAGACAAAAAAAGAGGCCGGTCAAACGGACGCCCGAGATGCGGTTTTTTATATGGATTTCCAAGGGTTAAATTCAGAAGAGAACATCCATTCTCGATTAATCTCTCAATGAGTTTAAAGGGTTCCTTCAGATCGACATCCGGAGATCCATC
>CAZEWV010000014.1:0-5045 GCA_964516025.1 uncultured Eubacteriales bacterium | reverse complement strand
CCATCCGGTTTAGAAAAACGGCCTGAGTGCGTCAGCTGAAGCACACAAAACAGATCATGTTTAAGTCCAAAAGTTTGATGTGCAGAACTCTTTATTTTTTTGAGGAGTTGCTTGAACCGTTCCAGGTTCCGTTCGGTCATCATCATCTGAAAAGGATTGGATTTTCCTTCAGACACAACACCTGCGGCTTCAAACCAGATCAAACCACTCCCTCCCGCTGCATACCGTAAATAACGCCGAAACACCCTATCGCTTGGAGAACCATCGGCATGGGAGTCAAATCCCTCCATAGGTTGGACGGCGAAACTGTTGGGAAGAATCCGGGATGTCACAGATCTTGTTTCAAAAAGTACGGACACATCTTCGGTAAATGGGATGTCGATTCCAAGTTGTCCGGCTTTGTCCTGAAGTTCAGTGCCCGAGCGAAAAGAAAATCTTTGATGCAGCGACAATTAAAATCCTCCACAGCATTTCTTGTACTTCAGGCCGCTACCGCATGAACAGGGATCATTCCTCCCGATCTTTTTCTGAGACCTGGTTCTTTCATTGAGGGATTCCTGCTGCCTGGCCTGTTCACTCTTCCATTCCGAGGCCATTTTCTGCAGACGGGAATCTGCATGCTGAAAAAACATCTTGTAGGCTGGGCAAAAATGGCTAAGATTCCGATCCTGCGGATCCCGGATGCGGTCTTTTGTGCATCCTCCGCGGCAGTGATGGAGCCATTGGCAGTCCAAACAGTCTTTTGGAAGAGACTTTTTTTTCTCACCAAAGACGTTCTGCTGCTTGGAATTCAACATATCGATTAAACTTCCGCTTAACACACTGCCCAACCTCCACAATTCTTCGACAAAAAAATCGCATGAAAAGACATCCCCGTTGTGTTCGACAACAACGTAATTCCCGCACTTTTCTAAAAGCGTGCATTCCGGAGGAGGCATTCCGACATATCCGTAAAAGACAGAGTCGAAGAATCGGATCGATGTCGTTGGTTTTCCATCCTTAAAATCGGCAAGCCAGAGATCGAAGAGCCGGCACAAAAAAGTACCATAGGCCCGGGCAGAAACAGAAAATGAAGCCAACCGGGAAGAGTTTTTTGAATCAGTCTCCACGCAGGGAATAAACTGCATATACTCCAAGCCTAAATCCTTAAAATAATCATAGATCTCTTGGGGAAACTTGACTGAATAATCATTGACCACAGAAATAGCATTTACCGCCACTCCCGCATCGAGCAAAAGCTTGGCGCTGTTTACTACACGCAACCAGGATCCTTTCCCATTCCCCATAAACCGGTATTTGTTTTGGACATGTTCAGGCCCGTCCAGTGATAAGCCAATCAAGAATTTGTACGTGTTGAGAAATTCGGCCCATTTTTCATTGATGAGGTACCCGTTCGTCTGCAGGCCGTTCCCTACAACCTGTCCGCGTCCATATTTCTCCTGAAGCTCTACGGCCTTCCGGAAAAAAGGAAGCCCCATCAAGGTCGGCTCTCCACCCTGCCAGCTGAAGGACAGCTCTCGCAGAGGTTGAGCTAAAAATTGCCTGGTCACTTCCTCCAGTATTTCTTCCGTCATTCGGTGCACTTTTGTTTCCGGAAAAAGTTCTGACTTCTTCAGGTAAAAACAGTACGTGCAGGTCATATTGCAGTCCGGACCGGCCGGTTTGATTAAAATTGAATCCAAGTGTTTTCGCATTCCTCTAATTTACATTTATGATTGTTGGTTATAGTTTGGATTGGGTTTGGGCATTTTGGCTCCTGTGTCTTTGAGCCAGGCCTCAAGTTTTTGGTTCAGCTCGGCAACTTTTTCCGGGTGCTTATCGGAAAGATCGGACTCTTCTGAAAGATCCTCTCTTAAATTGAACAGCTCATACATCTGTCCTTCGTACCTTTTGATGAGCTTCCAATCCTGGCTGCGGATGATGCTGTAAGGCATGATTTCACCGCGGTAATGGGGAAAATGCCAGAAAAGATCTTCTCTATCCAGCGTGCCTTTTTGGATTAGTAATGGCAGCAGACTCAATCCGTCAATCGACCGGTCATCCGGAAGCGGTATGGAAACGGCCTCACACACAGTCGGCAGATAATCGATACTGGTGACAGGAGTTTTATCTTCCGATCCAGCTTCAATTTTTCCCGGCCACCGGACAATCAAGGGCACACGGATTCCTCCCTCATAAGGATACCCTTTTCCTGAACGGAGAGGCGCATTGTGGGTCGCCCGCAGGTATCCTCCATTGTCAGACGTAAACAGAATAAGAGTATCTTCGGCAATGCCCAGTTCATTAAGTTTATCCAGGATTTTTCCGACCGAATCATCCACACTCTCAACCATAGCGGCATACGTAGCATTGTCCTGATGAGTCGACGGTTTTGAGGCATATTTTCGTACCACTTCATTCTTTCCCTCAAGAGGTGTATGAACGGCATAATGAGCCATATAGAGAAAAAATGGTTGGTTTTTGTTTTCCTCAATGAAATATACGGCTTCATCGGCCTCACGGTCGGTGAGAAACTCACCGACTTTTCGTGGTGGAAGAGTGGGAATATAACCATGCCCTTTTCTGAAGTAAGGATCAAAATAACTGGGAGGTTGCCCGTAATCACAGCCCCCGATATTGTAATCAAATCCCTGTTTATCCGGATACCATTCCTCAAAACCCAAATGCCATTTGCCAATATGGCAGGACACGTATCCCGCTGGCTTGAGCACTTCAGCCATTGTGATCTCATCCAGTTCCAGCCAGCGTGCATTCTGGGGACAGAGAAGCTTTGTGTTTTCACTGCCCTCATATCCACCGGGATTTTTTCCATCCAGAGGTACCGTTCCACCCTGAAAGCGTCCACGAATCCAGTCCGTAATCCCCAGCCGGGCCGGATATCTCCCAGTCATGATGGATGCCCGTGTGGGCGAACAGACTGCACAGGAGGCATAACTGTCAGTAAACCTCATCCCTTCTCGGGCCAGTCGATCGATATTCGGTGTTTCATAGTACTGACTGCCATAGCAGGCGACATCCGTCCATCCCATATCATCCACAAGGATTAGAATGATGTTTGGCTTCTTTAAGGTTGTGCTCTGCCGGCAGCTGGACGACATAGCGGCAATACCCGGAATAGACAAAGTGACAGCCGTGGTCCCTAAAACCTTTAAAAACTCCCTCCGTTTAATTTCCGTCATCAGAGACCTCACAAATTAAGAAACTCATGGAGAAATCATATAATTTCATATAACATTTGACAAATCTCTTGTAGAATTATAGATTTTTTTCCTACAACAACTAAAATGAACATAGAAGTTTTTGGCGATACTGATATCGGAAAGAAAAGGTCTAATAATGAAGACAGCTATGTGTGCTATTCCTTCAACAACACTCAAATGCCACGCTATCTCATTGCTGTGGCCGATGGTATGGGAGGGCATACAGGAGGCGAAATCGCCAGCGCACTCGCGATCGAGAGCGTAAAAGATTATATTCATTCCCAGTTCGAAAATCTGACTTCCCCGGACCTTGATCCTTCAATTGTCCTTGAAGATTCAGTACAGCAGGCCAATCACCAGATCTTTCGCCAAGCATCTGCAGAGATAGAGCTGACAGGGATGGGTTCTACCCTGGTTGCCGCCCTTCTTACGGACACACACGCCTACATATCTAATGTCGGAGACAGCCGGGCTTATTTGATCAGAGAGAAACAAATCCAACAGATTACAACCGACCACAATTGGAAAAGTGAACAGCTGCAGAAAGGACAGCTCAAAGAGGAAGATATTCAAAATTCTCCATATAAAGACCTGATAACTCGATCACTGGGCCTCCATGAAAAAACAAAAATAGACTCTTTTGAGGTCACAGCTCAATCCAAAGACTATATCTTATTAAGCAGCGACGGCCTTCATTCTTTTATTCCTCAAAAAGAGATTCTTAAAGCCTTCAAAAAAAACAAAAGCCCGGAAAAGATCTGCCGGAAACTCATAGATATGTCGAATAAGAAGGGGGCCCCTGACAATATCACTGTTATTGTGGCCTATTTTACCTGAATAATTCATAAAAAATGTCGATATTTTTCATAATATTTGTGAATTATCCAGGTTCTTGGATTAACACCATAAAATATAATAATTCCAATTAATCTCTCTTTCTTAAGACTTTTATCGAGGGAAACATCAGATAGCCATTGGACAGCATTCGTGCGATGGCCATAGACACGGCGGCTCCGACCGCGCCTATCATCCCAAATACCTGGGTGGTGATCACAAGAAAGACTATGACCGTCGTCAGCTCAATGGTTGTTGCAAGGGTGATCTGTTTGGTTTTTCGACTGTTGACCATAAGAGATCTGAGAAAAGTGAGCAGGACCATCAGGGCCGGCGTTAAAGTTAATATTTTAGTGGGAAGCAGAGCAAATTTTGAAAGCTCCAATGACAGTCCGGAGACATTATTAAACCACAGAAAAGCCAAAGGTGTAAAACTCACGGTGGAGAATAATATCAATACAACCACCCCAAGCAGAATGGCAAAATTTCTGAGTGGTTCATAATTTTTCTGTTTTTCTCCCAAGAGAGCTATCCCTACTTCTTGAAATGAAAGTCCGATACTTCTAAAAATAAAAACCAGGGAATGAATCACAGGAAGGACGGCGAGGGATTCTAGTGGCATCCGGCTCTGCGCCATAAAAAAGGTCACCATCGGAAATACTCCCAGATTAAGTATGGATGTCAGAGCAAGAGGATAATAAAAAGTAATAATGCTTTTGTAGCTCAACCGCTCCAAACCTTGCGGATTTGTCTTCAAAGCGAGCAGCATTCCGATCGAGGAGTGGACCATGATGCGGCTTGCCAGGGCCTCAACGGTCACCCCCACCGAGAGAGCCAAGGCCCCGACCACCGCCCCGTGCGGTTGAAAAAAAATAAAGCAAACCAAACCTGTTGCTGTCATTGTTGCCAGTCGAAGAATGGTTCCGTAGGCCACTCTGCGAGTGAGGTTACTTCGGATAAGAATCCCCTGATAGAAACGGCGGAATCCTATGGCGGCCGGCCAGGGAAGCA
>CAZEWV010000013.1:18946-20280 GCA_964516025.1 uncultured Eubacteriales bacterium | reverse complement strand
CCTATCTTGATAACACCGGATTATCGGAAGAAGGGCGTGAATTTTTCGATGGACTTGTATATTTTCTGGAACAGAGAAAAATTTGATCCACTTGTTTTTAGATGGATCCCACGAGAAATGCGGCCAATACGATCATCACGGCCACTTTTATGACCTTTTGCGAGATTTTGGGCATAAGAAAAAATGAAATAATAAGAATTATTGATGCACAAATAACCAGGCTTAGGTAGAAACTGTTCATTGTGCCGGAAAGATAGGGCACATAAATCAAAAAAACGGCCGGAAGCATAAAAAATGTAGAAATCGTTCTTGCACGTCTAATCCCCATTTTTATGGGAAGCGTCGATGCTCCTGACTGATTATCCCCATGGATGTCTTCGATATCCTTCAAAATTTCCCGGGCCGTCATGACAAAGAATGCACTCGAAGCCAAAACAATAATATTGATGTTGATAATGTTGAGTATCGTTCCTGAATAAATAAATACAGAAGACGTCATCAAAGCAATTAAGATATTGGCCACAAAAGACATTTTTTTTGAATAGCGTGCATAGACAATTAAAAGGCAAGTGTTTACAAAAATTATGGACAGAGCGAAGATGTTTAAAAATAAACCTAGAAAAATGCCCGCAAAAAAAAGACAAATTGAAAAAATCAGGGCTCTCTGCCTTGTGATCTGACCTGAAGGGATGGGTCTATCTGGCTTATTCAGTTTGTCAATTTTGTAATCGAAATAATCATTGAGAGAATTCCCTCCACCCATCACGAATAATGCAGCCAGTGCCCCGATAAAAACCGGGATCCTGAGTTCAAAAGACTCTGAAACGAAAAGTGATGTTGCGAAAATGGAAAAAAAAGCAATCAGGCAGTTGCCGATCCTCATAATCCTTAAATAGCTAAAAATTTGCTGAAACATTATCTAGATTATTCTTTTGATTGTGCATTTTTGATGGCGGTTATTATACTCTCTAGCTTTGGCAAATTCTGCTCGACAATGGTTCCGGTCACAATCACATTTGCACCGGCTTCTGCAATATTTTTTGCCTGCTCTGCATTTCTTATTCCTCCTCCTATAATCAAAGGTACTTTAATCTTATTTTTGACCGCCTTTATCATAGGAGCGGGGACAGGCCTGTCAGCTCCGGAACCCGCTTCCAGGTAAACACAACTCATGCCGAAATATTGAGCAGCGAGAGCATAGTCCAGAACCTTCTTTGTGTCTTCATGTCTGATAATATCCAGTTTTACTCTTCTCTCAATGGCTGTGGGCTGTTGACTCGTGCTGATGACAATGTAGGCCATGGATATAGGACACAGGGACATCTTTTCGATGT
>CAZEWV010000013.1:0-18846 GCA_964516025.1 uncultured Eubacteriales bacterium | reverse complement strand
GTGCTGATGACAATGTAGGCCATGGATATAGGACACAGGGACATCTTTTCGATGTGTGGGGCGGCCAACACCTGCTCCTTTATTAGAAAGAGAGGATCGTCCGTGTTGAGAAGAGACATGAAAAAAATATAATCTGCATATTTCGAGAGGGAGGCTGCCGAATGGGGGAAGAGGATAACAGGCAGATCAACCGCTTTCTTAATGGTTTTTACTGTTTTGTCGAGAAGCTGTTGACTGAAAGTACTCGAACCTCCCACCATGAAGGCATCAGTTCCATAATGTCTGCATGTCTTGACCCTGCTTTCCAGTTCTTTTTGTGTTTGCCTGTCCGGATCAATCAGCGTGAAATGCAGAATGCCTTTTTTTTCTTGGATCAATTTGTTTATGGTCATTGTCTGGCCTCTTCAATCGCCTCTCTATATCCCAAATTGTTATAAGAGCAAAAAGGTATTAATCTCCCATCCGGCACAGCATAGTGAATCACACAGCGACTGACACGTTCACAGTCAAAATTGTGAACATCCATAAAATGCATACTGGACAGCAAAATCATCTTATAATGGATTTCTTCGAGGGCTTCAAATGAGCCTTTCTTCAAAATAGGCCATAGATATTTTCTCAGCATGCTTAATTTGAGATGGCGGAGAGAGGCCAATAGTTTTAGTTTTGCTAAATACTTACGGCCCTTCGAAGCGGTTTCATAAACATCTTTCATAGAATTGAAAAATTTGTCCACATCCACATAGCGGTTTATCGGCACAATCTCTCCTTTATTAAAGAAAAAATAAGTAGCCATACCGCAGTGAGGATGTGCGGAGAATTCGGGGAATTTTTCTTTCATTAGGATTCCGGTGGCCTTAGAGATAGGAACGACACAGGGTACAGGATAAAAATCTGAAGCCTGGATTTTTCCTTCTGTCTGTTCTTGAACACATTTCATAAAGTCTGGAATTGTGATCCGATATTTCTCTAATTTATTTTCAAGTGTGCGGCCGGCAAAGGAAATGGGCTGGACATTGATGCAGCGAATGACATCGAGGTTATCCGCCGCAAATCTGATGATATCTCCAAGATGGCTATCATTGACCCCCTTGATCAACGTCACCACGAGAACAATGCTTCTCATTCCGGCACTGCGGCAGTTTTGGATGGCTTTCATTTTCGTATCCACCAGATCACGGCCTCTTGTCAATTTGTAAACGTCAGGAGTAAGCCCGTCGAATTGAAGATAGATGGTATCGACTCCGGCCTCTTTAAGAGTTCTGCAGTACTCTATGCTCTGAGACAGTTTGATGCCGTTTGTATTGACTTCCACATGGACAAAACCAAGTTTCTTGGCCGTTTGAATGAATTCAGGAAGGTCTTCCCTGAGTGTCGGTTCTCCTCCTGAAAACTGCAGTGCCGGGGCCGGCCAAGGCCGGTTGTTCCTCAGATTGTGCAGCATTGAGATGACTTGTTCTCTGGATGGATCATAGATGTCCGTGGAATCAGCGGCATGAGCAAAACAGATGGGACATCTAAGGTTGCACCTATTTGTAACGTCTATAATCGCCAGGAGTGTTGAAGACTTATGTCGGGGGCAGATGCCGCAGTCGAAGGGACAGCCTAATTTTTCCTTGGTTTGCGGATTATCGAGTCCCTCACCATCATATCTGAAACTTTCAGCCCGATCATAGTCATTTTTGTTTGACCAATACACGTCTTGAAACCGTCCGTGTGTGCCGCATACCTTTTTTATATAAACTCTATCCGTGTTCACGGTGATCCGGGCATCAATTTTTTCCCGGCATTCGGGACAGATGGATTGAGTCTTCTTGTTTATGCCCATATTATCTTGTGAAACTTCTGTTCATCGATTCAGTTTACACTCAAAAATACCTCTTATCAAGTGAGTGAAATCGCGGCCTTTCTCGGGTTAGAGACCGCAAACCGCAAGTTGAAGATTTAGGATTTTTATCCCAAAGCCAGTGCTAGAAGAAGTTTGGCTGTGTTGATTTTCCCTGAAATTCCCTTTGGAGAATGAAGAAACTTTAAAAGGAGAACGACCTTTCGCGCCCAGGATGGGTTTGGGTTATTTTCGTAGGAATCTAAATCGAAACGAAAATGCAATGTTGCGTCCGTGGCCTCCCCTCGAATCACTTGTATACAATCGACCGTATGATTTTTCAGTTTTAGAATCCAGCTCGTTTTAACCAGGGTTTTGTATTCTACTGTGATTTCTATGATTTGATCTCCGAGTATCTTTAAAAATCTGTCCATTTTGATTTGTTCATGAATCTTAAGTGCTCGTGTTTTTTCTTTAATGGATTTATCCGGAGCCTCTGCGACAAATTCCAGTATATGCGATAGAAAATGATAATTTTGTATTTGAAAGAGGGCATCATGTCCCATCTCCATCAGAAGTTTTATATGTTTCCCAAATTCGGACAAAGATATTTTTTTCCCTGTTCTCTTCCTCTCCAAATTCTCTATGTCCAAAAGCCTATCAATGGTCCAGAATTTCGACACGCACTTGGAGGCCAAGTATTCGACTCGTTTGTCTGGAAGGTGTTTGCAGTCAAAGACAGAATGCATTTCATCGAATTTGTTCCAATCCTTTTCAAAGATGAGGCCTTTTTCGTCCAACTCACTGTAAAACTCTGTTCCCGGAAATGGAGTGGCGATCCCAAATGCTGCTTTGGAGAGGCCGATCTCTCTTCCATACTCAGGAAAACTCAGAATGTCCTCCTCTTTTTGTTCTGGGAGACCGATTACAAATGTTCCAAGCGGATGAGCCCCGTGTTCTCTGAGAATCTGAGATGCCTTTTTATGAACGCCTACGTCCATCCCTTTTTTCGTAGACTTGAGGTCTCTTTGATTTGGGCTCTCTATGCCCATTTCAAAAGTGGCAAATCCGGCCTTTACCATTTTGCCCACAACATCACGGTGAGCGACGATATTGTCAGCCCTGACGTGGCAGACAATTTCAAGGTTGAATTTGAGCGGTATCAATCGGTCGCAAAGTTTTTCAATAATATCAGCGTTTCCAAGGATGTCCGGATCGGTGAGAAGGAGAGAGAGCGGACGTTGCCCATGCCACTCGTAGACCTCCATGATCTCTTTCAATATATTTTCTGGCGATCTGTATCTCTGAATGCTTTTGTTCATGGATGGTTCACAGCAGAATGTGCATTGACCAAAACAACCACGAGATAGAGTCAGAGTGTCTCGTCTTGTTCTCCTGTCCATTTTGGTCGAATACCTATGCCTGCGCAGATGTCTTGCAGGAAAAGGAATCGAGTCCAAATCTTTTAAAAAGGTACGGTCTGCATTATGAATGACTTTATTCTTATTCATGTAGGATATACCCAGGATTCCAAAAGCATGACCTTTGCAAATAAGTTCCAGGAAAGTCTCTTCGCCTTCCCCGCGAATGACAAAATCGATATCGGGATGAGAGGCAAAATAATGGGCCAGTCCTGTGGAGTGATAATTGCCCACCGCAGTCGCTATTCCCAGATGTTTGGCTTTTTTTGCAATGGCCAGGCCTTCTGAGTGCTCGGTTGCACACATCGAGATACCTACTAAATCCGGTTTAAATCTGCGGAGAAAAAATTCAATGGACCGGTGTTCCATTTTGAGATCGATGATATTGACTTCAGATACATGTTTTTCAATATAGGCGGCAAGGTATTCAAGTCCAATAGGGATAAAATCTAAGGAATAGCCCAGACCATGTCTTCCAGACGGCATCACAAGGAGAATTTTGCTAAAAGACATCAAAATTTCTTTTCTCGAAAAATGTAAGTGTACAGATTCTCTCTTTTTTTCTCAACAGGTTTGGAAATAGGGATGCCTGCAACTGGTTTGGATTTCTTGAGATTTAATCAGGGAATATGGATAATACTAGTTCAGGATTTTGTTTGATCCGTGATGAGTAGGAATAGGAGAGCCTTTTGACAGAAGACATTAGGATTAATCGCGAAAAATGCTGTTATTGCGGGGGATGTGTTGGCGTTTGTCCTGAAGATGCGCTCGTGTTGATGGACACCGAACTGAAGGTCGATACAGAGAAGTGCACGTTGTGCCGGGACTGCCTCCTTTTTTGTCCTGTTGATGCGATTGAGATAGACACGGAAGACAGGCTTCTCCATCAACCTGAAGCAGACATCATTCATACGGATGTCGTTATTGTTGGAGCCGGTCCTGCGGGAAGTCTGTGTGCCAAATACTTGGCTCAATCCGGATTGGATGTGTTGGTTGTTGAAAAAAAACAGGAGATCGGTGTGCCGAAAAGATGCGCGGAGGCGGTCGATTTCAGTGTTTTTCAAAAGGTTGGGATTGAACCTCATCCTCTCTGGCTGCTTCGCCGTCTTTACAGCGCGGTCCTTCATGCGCCTAATGAAAACTGTGTTAAGTTTGGAGCCCGAACGCAAATGGAGAGCGGATGTATTATCGAAAGGAAGGTTTTTGAAAAACATCTGGCAAAAGATGCCATATGTGCCGGGGCCAAATATTTCCTAAAGACTACAGCTCTGCGTGTTCTCCAGGAAAAAGACGATGTTCAAGGTGTGGTTGTCGAACACATGGGAACAGAAAAAAAGATTAGGGCAAAGATCACGATCGCTGCGGACGGCGTAGATTCAAAAATCGCCAAGTCCGCTGGTCTGGATACTGTCAATCCCCTGAATAGCTATATGAGCTGTTTCCAATACGAAATGGCAGGGCTGAGCAATATCGATGAACAGGCCATACACCTGTACTATGGGAACACCATCGCTCCCGGAGGTTATCTTTGGATTTTTCCCAAGGGAAATAGCCTCGCGAATGTTGGCGTTGGCATCAATGTATTGAAGAGCCGTGACAAATCGGCCAAATACCATCTGGATAGATTTATAGAGGACCACTCGCTAATTTTTAATGAGGCCTCGGCCATTGAGATCAACAGCGGAGGTGTGCCTGTTTTTCGAACGCTAGAAACACTTGCCATAAATGGGTTGATGATCATTGGCGATGCGGCACAGCTTGTCAATCCGGTTACAGGGGCAGGTATCGATCTGGCCATGCTTTCAGGAAAATTGGCGGCTGAAGTGGCCGTGGACTCCATCCACAAAAATGATGTCAGCAAAAAAAGTTTAAGCGTATATCAAAACAGAGGGGAGCTTTTGTTTGGGAAACAGCTTAAAAGGATGCACCGGCTGCAAAGATTCATGGAGAATCTTTCAGATGACGATTTTAATAGACTCGCCGATATTCTGACCTCAGGAAATCTTCAAGATTTGGCAGAGGGTCGGTTTTCCGGATTTGTAAAGCTATTGCTGAAAAAAATGCCTTCTCTTGCGCATTTTGCCGTGAAGTTTTTAAAAACGAGTTCATAAGCTTATAATACGAACGAGTCCGTGGATTTAAATGTAGTGACATCCATGACCCACAGAGGAATAAAATGAGAAAAAAATTAAGAGCAGGAATTATTGTTATGTGTCTTCTTTTATCCCTTCTGTCTTGTCAAAAAACCGGTCAGAACGAAGAGGTTTTAGAAAATCGTTCAGTGGCCACTCCGGTTAAGGTCTTTGTTGTCAAACGCGCAAACATTTCAGAAAATCTTCATAACACAGGCTTGATCCAGGCCTGGAAGGAGATCACGATCACCCCCGATATTGGAGGAAAGATCGATAAGATCCATGTTGAAGAAGGTGACACTGTCAAACAGGGACAGCTGCTCGCCGAGCTCGACACAAGAGCCTTTAGGCTTCAGCTTGAACAGGCGGAAGCCGGCGTAGTTGTGGCCGAAGCCAACCTTGAAGATGCCAAACGTAATATGGACAGAATGAAGCGCCTGAACGCTGAAAGTGCAGTCTCTGAGCAGCAGTATGAAAAAATAAAACTCCTCTATGAAGCGGCGGGAGCCCAACTTCAGCAGGCCGTAGCTGTCCTCAATCTGGCCAAACATAATGTCGAAGTTTCACGGATGAGGGCGCCGTTCAGTGGAGTTGTGGCCTCACGGAATGCCGAAGTGGGGGATGTGATCAATCCCATGATGGGAGGATTTTTCCCCAACGAAGGGATCCTGACTCTGATGGATTATTCCCGTATTAAGCTCGAAGTCGAAGTGTCTCAACGAGACGCCTCCCGGATAGAAAAGGGTCAAATTGCTCAAGTCGAAGTGGCGGCTTTTCCGGAAGGGGTCTTTCCGGGACGAGTCTTTCTTGCCAACCAGACGGCCGATCCCCAGTCAAAAAAATTTACTGTGGTGGTTGTGCTTGATAATCAAGATCTGCGGCTTAAACCCAACACATTCGGGGATGTCACTTTTACTGTTGGTGTTCAAAAGAATGTCCTCGTTATTCCTCCGAAAGCGGTCTTGGAAAAGAGCTATGTTTTTGTGGTCCAAGGGGAGACCGTGAAAAAAGTCAGTGTGACTTTGGGATTTCAAAATCAAGATTTTGTGGAAGTGACATCAGGCCTCAAAGAAGGAGACCGGATTATTTCAGAAGGAAATTTTGGCCTTGAGGAGGGGACTCAAATAGATGTTTTAGAAGTTATTAAATGAAGATACCGGAGTTTTCCGTTAATCATAGAGTGCCGACATCTATGTTGGCCATGATACTTGTAGTCTTGGGCTTTCTCGCTTTTTCAAGACTGGGATTGGACTATTTCCCGGACATCGAATTTCCGACGGTCTCCGTGATTACGAGCTACACTGGGGCTGCATCGGAAGATATTGAGAATACTGTCACCAAACCTCTTGAGCAGATCATCAATTCAGTCAGCCGTGTCAAAAAGGTCACATCCATCGCTTCCGAGGGGATGTCGTTGATTCTGATCGAGTTTGAGTGGGGGACCAATCTGGATTTTGCAGCCCAGGATCTCAGGGATCAAATTGGCCTCAACAGAATCTACCTCCCCCAGGACGCCAGCGATCCTCTCGTTGTGAAATTCAACCTGGGGGCATTTCCCATCTTGTTCGGAGGCATCACAGGGGACCTTCCCACGGTCGAACTTAAGGCGAAAATCGAAGAAGAACTTGTGCATCGATTGGAGAGAATTGACGGAGTCGCCTCTGTCCAGATCTATTCAACAGATGTCCGGGAAATCCTCGTGGATATCGATAAATCCGCTCTCGTTTCCCGCGGTATCTCCCTTGACCAGATTGTCCTTGCTCTCCGGCAGGAAAACATGAATCTCCCCGCAGGCCATATTATCGAGATTCATTCCGATTTTCTGGTCCGGATGCTCGGGGAATTCACCACATTTGAAGATATCCGGGATACCGTTGTTGGTTCTACTCAGTCCGGTCAGCCGATTTATTTGAGGGATGTGGCCGAAGTAAAAGATTCTCTCAAGGAAACACGATTTCTCTCGAGAATTCAAGGGAAAGAGGGCGTGATCTACACGGTCAACAAACGCTCCGGAGCCAACACAGTGATTACCGCTGAAGCTGTCAAAAAGGAGATGACAAGAGTTCTCGAAATCCTACCTCAGAACATCAAATTCTATCCTTGGTTGGACCAATCGGACATGATCCAGATGGTTATCCGGAGGACAAGAGACAATGCCCTAATAGGAGGAATTCTGGCTGTTTTTTTCATACTGGTCTTTCTCCGAAACTGGCGTCCAACAGCCACAATAGCCCTAGCTATTCCCCTGTCTGTGATTTGTACTTTTATAGCCATATATGCGGCCGGATACACCATCAACCTTCTCACCTTGGGGGGCCTGGCCCTTGGTATTGGAATGCTTGTGGATGATGCTATTGTTGTGATCGAAAATATTTTCCGCCATATGGAAGGTGGAGCGGGGCCTAAAGAATCGGCTAAGAAAGGCGCTTCCGAAGTGGGGATGGCCATTACAGCATCGACTCTGACGACGATTGCCGTGTTTTTTCCGATGATGTTTTCCGCAGGGATCACGGGGAAGATGACCCGAGCTTTGGCCCTGTCTATTTCCTTCTCTTTAATGGCCTCTCTCTTTGTGGCCCTGACGATTGTCCCCATGCTGGCTTCACTACTGTTTAAGCCCGGATACAACCTGAACAAAAAGAAAACGCAGAGAACACCACAATTTGTTAAAGTCAGGAATTTTTACCGGAAGATTCTTCTGCTCTCCCTTCAGCGCCGGTGGTTCATCTTGGGAGGGGTTTTGGGAATACTGATGCTTTCGTTGGTTGTGATTCCTTTCTTGGGGACAGAATTCATCCCCTCTATGGACAGAGATATGATCATCCTAAGGCTTGAAATGCCTGTTGGAACATCGCTGGAGGAGACCAATCGTGTTGTATCCCTTGCCGAAAATGTTATACGCAGTGAGCCGGAAGTGAAAACCACATCGATTCAGATTGGCATGCAGTCGGAAGGAAATCCCATGGACTTGGTGGGAGGATTTGCGACCACCGGAACGCATGAAGCGGTTATATGGGCCGGTTTGGTCGAGCAGAGCAAAAGAAAACTTCGTGATGTGGATGTCCTGGAAAATATTAGGAAAAAACTCCCTAAAATCTTTTTGTTAAAATATGAAGCTTTGGATATCAGCCAGATGATGTTAGGTGGTTCTGCCGCTCCTATCGATATTAAA
Source organism: uncultured Eubacteriales bacterium (assembly GCA_964516025.1). GTDB lineage: Bacteria > Acidobacteriota > Aminicenantia > Aminicenantales > Aminicenantaceae > JAUWVG01. The sequence continues at coordinate 10,296 of CAZEWV010000013.1, read as the reverse complement.
ATTTTTGGCAGTGATCTCGATATACTAAAAGATGCTGCAGCCCGTGTTGTGGAAAACATTCGAGACGTAGAGGGATTGAGGGATGTGACTCATACTATGGCTGAAGCGAAGCCGGAATTTCATATTCGGATCGATAGAGAGAAAGCATCACGAATGGGATTGATGGTCAACCAGATAGCCCAGGCGATCCGGACGGCTTCCCTTGGTACGGTGGCCACACGTTTCCGGGAGGGCAATGAGGAAATTGATGTGCGGGTTCGTTTTGAAAAGAGATTCAGAGATTCCTTGGATGCCCTTAAGAGCATTCCGATCAAAACGTCTATGAATGAGATGATTTTCTTGGAACAGGTGGCCAGCATTTCAGAAGGTGAAGGCCCCATCCGGATTGTCCGGGAAAACCAGGTGCGGGAAGTGTCCGTCCTGGCCAATATTTCGGACCGCAGTCTGGGGCAGATCTCCAAGGACATCAAGCAAAAAATAGCTCCGATAGAACAGACCTTGCCCAATGGATATTTTATTGAATTCGGCGGACAATACCAGGAGATGCAGAGTGCATTCAAAGCCATGGCCGGAGCCTTTTTGCTGGCGGCACTTCTTGTGTATATGGTTATGGCATCTCAGTTCGAATCCTTCCGCCACCCATTGGTGATCATGTTCACGATTCCTCTTAGCATAACAGGAGTAGTGATGGCGCTGCTTATTACAGGGAGACCCATCAATCTTCCCGTGTTGATTGGGATTGTTTTGCTGGGGGGGATAGCTGTCAACAATGGGATTGTTATGGTGGACTATATCAACCGGTTGAGGCGGGGCGGAGTGGATAAAAGAGAAGCCATTCTTCAGGGGTGCACGATCCGCTTGCGTCCCGTTCTGATTACAGCCTTAACTACAGTCGTGGGCATGCTTCCCATGGCAATCAGTACGTCATCCGGAGCAGAGATCAGAGCTCCTCTGGCCATCACGGTGCTGGGAGGACTATTGGCTACAACGTTTTTGACTCTTTTTGTTATTCCTATTATCTACAGCCTCTTTGAGAAAGTGGCCTTCAGCAAGCAGCAAACCATCGAGTAGAGAGGGGAGCCATCACTAAACATCTGAAATAAATCAGCAGGGTTTCACGGGAACAAATCACATTTGGCTCTTGACAAAGAGACTCAGAAAAACTATGTTTGTGGTAACCAATATTGGTAACCATGAACATGAAAGAGAAAATTCCCTTTCAAATTCTAAAAATCCTGAAATCCGATCCCCTCGGGTTCCAGACTGAAGAAATCGCCAAGAAACTGGATTTAACCCGGCATACCGTCGCCAAGTATCTGGAAGTTCTGCTTGCGGGTGGGGCAGTCCATTTTAAGAAAGTCGGGCGTTCCCGGTTGTGGAAAGAGCTGTCCACTTCTGTTTCGACAAGAATTTTGAGTATGGATGATCTGGAAAACATCCTCGGGATCGTAGCTAAAATCGAAAAAATACACGGCCAGACGGATCCGAAGCGAATGGATTATTTAAAAGAAACGGCCATTTATCATATCCAGCAGGGCGATCCTCTGATGAACCTTGGAGCCGAGATCGACGGCATACTTGTTGGTTTTGTGTTTGCCGAAGCCCGGCTGTGGGAATTTGGTCTTGCAGAAAGAGCGGGCTGGATCAAAGTGCTCGGCATCGATCCCGACTATCAGGGGAGAGGGATTGGACGGAAGCTGGGAGAAACCCTTCTCATGCATTTTAAACGGAAAAAAGTCAGAAAAGTCAGGACGCTGGTTAACTGGTATGATGGCGAACTGATTTCCTATTTCAAATCCCTGGGTTTTGATATCCTCAACATGATTCCATTGGAAAAGGAGCTTGATGATGATGGAAAAGTTTAAAGGGTGGTACGAAAACCGCCATGACTATGCTAAGCAGTGGAAAGAAAAGACCGGGGGCAAAGTCCTCGGCTATTTCTGCACCTATGTTCCGGAAGAGATTCTGTATGCTGCCGATGTTCTTCCTGTGCGAATTTTGGGCGGTCATGAACCCCTGGATGTGACTGAACCCCATATTTTCGGTATGTACTGCCCCTTTTGCAGGGATTGTCTGGCTCAGGGTCTCAAGGGGAAATATGATTATCTTGACGGCATAATGATCTCTCAGAGCTGCCTGCACATTCGTCAGGCGTTTACATCCTGGGAGATGCACGTTCCCGTCGATTTCAGTTATTACCTTCCCATGCCGCAGAACGTCCAGAGCAAAAGATCTCTCCCTTATCTTGCCGGAGAATTGAAAACATTTAAAGAGGCCGTCGAAAAGTGGACAGGAAAAACAATCACAGAGGACAAACTGAAAAAGGGTATCACGGTTATGAATATCTCCCGCCGCCTCACCCGGGAGCTCTATGAAAAGCGGAAGGCCCCGGATCCTCCCGTCACCGGACTGGATGCGATGTATACTGTCGTTGCAAGTCAGATGGTCGACAAGGGGGAGTACAACGAGACTTTGAGTGAGTGGCTGGGAAATCTTCCGGATACGTCCGGTCATAATGGATCGAGAATCCGGTTGATGATTCTTGGAAGTGAAAATGACGACACCGAGTTTGTAGGAATGGTCGAATCTCTCGACGCTCTGTTTGTGGTGGATGACCACTGCACAGGAAGCCGTTATTTCTGGAATGAAGTGACAACCAACGGAGATCTTTTAGACTCCATAGCCCGGCGCTATATAGAACGTGTTCCCTGTCCTACAAAGGACTGGCCCAAGCGTTTGCGCATCGATCACATTAAAAAGCTTGCCAAAGACTGGAATGTGCAAGGGGCCATTGTGATCCAGCAGAAGTTTTGCGACCCGCATGAGCTCGATAATCCAGCCATTATGAGAGAGCTCAAGGCTGTAGGGGTTCCCTCTCAATTCTTAGAGTTGGATGTGACCGTTCCCGTAGGACAGTTTAAAACACGCGTGGAGGCCTTCCTTGAAATGCTCACGGAAGAGGATCTCTACTAAGGAGAATTTAACATGAGCCCTGAATACAAAACAGAACCTTTAAAAAGCTGGAATAAAGCAAAGGAAATGAGGCTTAATTATTATAAAAACTTCGCACAAGCTCACGAAAATGGAGGGCTCCGGTGGGCCGGGGGAGCCTGGTCTTTTGATGCCATCCCCGCCGGACTCGGCGATGATGTCTATTCTTTGACCGGAGAGCCCTATGCCGCCTCAATTGCCGCAGACAAAAAACTTGCCATCGAATGCCATGAGGCTGTCGAAAAAGCCGGGTATGCCCGGGATCTATGTTCCTACATGCGCAACTACTGGGGCTCTATTATAATCGACAAGTACGCTTTTGGCGGGAAGTTTCCCAAACCGGACTTTATCTGGCAGGACCATATCTGCTGTTCCCATGCCAAATGGTACCAGGTTGCACGAGATCTCGAAGGGGACGATATCCCCATGTTCTGTATCGATGTCAGTGTGGGGCCGTATAAGGATTTGAGTGACAACCGCCTGGAATACATTGTGGGCCAGATGCATGATGGGATCGAGTGGCTGCAAAAGACCAGCGGGCGCACCTATGACGATGAAAAGTTGATCCGGGCCGTTTACAATCACTGCCGCTCTGAATCAGCCTGGGCTGAAACTTGTGCACTCAACAAGGTCATTCCGGCACCTCTGGAAGAAAAAACCATGTATTCGCTCTATGTGCTGGGAACCCTCCACAAGAGCAGCGGAGAAGTTGCAGACTTTTACGAAGAGCTGAGAGATGAAGTCAAAGACCGTGTTACAAGAGGTATTGCCGCCGTACACAATGAGCGCTGCCGTGTCATGAGTGATACACAGCCGCCTTGGGCTTTCCTTTCGGTCTTTCGTTATTTACAGAAGTACGGTTGTGTTTCTATTGGCTCTCTATATACCTTTGGGCTGATCGGCATGTGGGAGGTTAAGGAGGACGGTACCTGGGGACCAAGGAAAACACCTCAGCAGGAAGGCCTAACGATCAAGGATAGGGATCATGCCCTGCACGTCCTTGCGGAATGGGAACTGAATAAGCCTGAGTGGCAGCATTTTTATTCCCCTGAGATTAAAAATGAAATGATGATCCGGATCGCTAAAGAATGGAAACTGGACGGTGTGATGCTCCATTACAACCGTGGTTGTGAAGGATTAAGTCTGGGAATCGCCGAAAACCGCCTGGCTTTGATAGGGGCCGGTTATCCAGTGATGAGTTTTGAAGGGAATATGGGGGATGAGAGAGAGTTTGACGAAGCCCAGACAATCGGCCGTATAGATGCCTTTATGGAAAGCTTGGGCATCGACAAATTGGAATAGCTAAACGTATTGAATATATTTCAAGAAGGAGGATGTTATGATTGTTGTTGGTGTAGATTGTGGTGCTAAAAATGTTAAAGCCCTTGTGTATGATGGAGAAAAAGTCTTAGCCAAAAGTTCGGTTCTGTCCGGTTTTGACCAGAAGGCCGCTGCAGAAGAGGTCTTAACCCTGGCTCTTGAGGATGCCGGTCTGGAAAGAGGGGATCTCGGCCATATAACGGCGACAGGAACAGGGAAAAAAGAGGCTGTTTTTGCCCAGTCCAATGTTACCGAAGTGGGCGCCAATGCCCGTGCTGTCAACAGTCTTTTTCCTTCAGTCCGGACTGTCATCGATGTTGGGGCCGAAGAGGGAAGGGCGATCCGTATCAACGAATCGGGCAAAGTGGTTGATTTTGCCATTAATGAGAAATGTGCCGCCGGTGCGGGGACGTTTACGGAAACCATGTCCCGGGCACTTGAGGTTAAACTTGAGGATATGGGGGCGCTGTCTCTAAAATCACAAAAATCCGTCCCCATGAACGCACAGTGCGCCGTCTTTGCCGAGTCCGAAGTGGTCAGCCTCATCCATGCCAAGCATTCCAAAGAAGACATTGCCCGCGCTATTCATGATGCGATCGCGGACAGAATTGCCTCAATGGTCAGAAAAATCGGAATGGAAAAAGATATCGCTCTGGTAGGAGGAGTGTCCAAGAACATCGGATTTGTCGAAGCCTTAAAGCGTGATCTGGATGTCGATCTTTTTATCCCAGAAGATCCGGAATATTCATGTGCACTTGGGGCAGCTCTTGTGGCGTTCGATAAGGCCAAAGGAGGACTATGATGGCAAAAGAATTCTGGAAATGGCCTGAATCACGATGGACGTCACCCGATATCGACTGGAAAACCGGTGATATCGTTTCTGCCGGTGTCGATGTGGGATCTGTCAGCTCGCAAGCCGTTATTATGGTGGACGGCGAGCTTTTTGCCTACAGCAGCATCCGTACTGGGTCGAACAGTCCAGAGAGTGCCCGGAATACTATGGACAATGCCCTCAAAGAAACGGGTTTGACCCTGGAGAATCTTCATTACACAGTGGGGACAGGATATGGAAGAGTCAACGTTCCCTTTGCCAATAGAGCCCTGACAGAGATCGCCTGTCATGGCCGTGGAGCCAATTTTATGTACGGGCCCACTGTGCGCACCATTCTCGATATGGGCGGGCAGGACTGCAAAGCTATTCGCTGCAATGAGAAAGGAAAAGTCACGAGTTTTCTCATGAACGACAAATGCGCAGCCGGAACGGGCCGGGGCATGGAGGTCTTCGCTGATCTGCTCTCTGTGCCAATTCAGGACATGGGGAAAATGTCTTTTGATGTCGAAGAGGAACCCGAACCTGTCAGTTCCACTTGCGTGGTGTTTGCGAAGTCTGAAGCCGTCGGGCTTCTGCGTAAGGGATGGCCGAAAGAGAAGGTTTTGGCCGCCTATTCCTCAGCCATGGCACACAGAGTGGTGGAACTTCTCGGACGAATCGGGATGGAAAAGGAGTTTGCCATCACAGGCGGCATTGCCAAAAACGAAGGTGTGGTCAAAAGGATAGAGAAGGAGGTCAATATGACCGCTCTTGAACCTCAGTATGACACACAGATTGCCGGAGCTCTGGGAGGAGCTCTTTTTGCCAAGGCTTTGGTTGAAAAAGAGAGAGGATTGAGATAATGCTGGCCCAGTACGGATACAAGGATGGATCGGGAGATTATTTCATCTCTATCGATACCGACAAATGTGACGGCTGTAAGGATTGTGTTGAAGCCTGTCCTGCCGGAGTCTTTGAAGTGGGGGAGGATGAAAACGATCCCTTCCGGGAAGAGCCCGTTGCCAAGGTCAGTGAGAATCACCGCAAGAAAATCAAGTACAGCTGCACGGGCTGCAAGCCTTCGTCGGGATGGGAGAGCCTTTCCTGTATGGAGGCCTGTTCTCCGGGGGCCATAGGGCATTCCTGGTAAATCCCTGAACACAGCTTAGTCAATACAATGAGTATACGATTGAACATTGATGGAAAGCAGATCGATGCAAATGAGGGGCAGTCTATTCTGCAGACAGCTCTAAAGGAAGGAATTTATATCCCCCACCTATGCTTTCATCCCGACCTCTCTTCGTTTCAAGAGAGCAGGCCTGAGGAGGTCTGCTATCATGGCGAAAATGAATTCAAGTCGGACTCTAAGGCGGAAGGATACGCCGGGTGCGGTCTCTGTCTAGTCGAGATTGAAGGCCGGGAAAATCCCATCCTGTCCTGTATTACTGAAGTTGAAGAGGGAATGAATATTGTTACCTCACCGGATTCAATTAAAGCCAAACGCCTCGACAATCTGGCCAAGATTTTTGCCAGCCATCCCCATGCCTGCTTGACCTGCGCACAGAAAGAAGGATGCAGTCTGACTCAGTGTTCATCCAGCGTTCCCGAAGAGGAGCGCTGTTGCCCTCAGTTTGACGTGTGCGAACTGCGCAAAGTTGCCGAATATGTCGGTCTTAAGGACGATATCGGCCGCTATGTTCCTGGAGATCTTCATGTTGAAGACAACAAACCGCTTTTTATCAGAGACTACAATCTCTGTATCGGCTGTCTCCGATGTGTCCGGGTCTGTTCGGATCTCGTGGAGGCGAAAGCTCTAGGATATACTAGTTCAAAAGACAAAATTACAGTCGGGACAACAAAATCCTCCATCGAAGAATCCGGGTGTGTGTTCTGCGGCGCGTGCGTCGAAGTCTGTCCCACAGGAGCCCTGCGGGATAAAGATCTCAAACCCGGTGACCGGAAACAGGCTTTAATTCCCTGTAGGGCTGCCTGCCCTCTGGAGATGGATGTCCCAACCTATGTCCACTTTATCGCGCAGGGCAGTTTCGATGAAGCGGCCCGAACCATCAGAGAAAGAACTCCTATGGGTCTGAGCTTGGGGTATATCTGCCATCATCCCTGTGAGACTGTGTGCCGAAGGGGAGAGATCAACCAACCCATTGCCATCTGCCATCTGAAAAGATTGGCTCTGGAAACCAAAGATGCAATTGTGACAGAAAAAACTGAAACAGCTCCGCGTTCGGGAAAAAAAGTCGCCATTGTCGGAACCGGACCGGCGGGACTTGTGGCAGCCTACTATCTTACTGTTTTTGGTCATGATGTCACTCTCTTTGAATCTTTGGCTGAAGCAGGAGGGATGCTCCGCTGGGCCATTCCCGAGTACCGTCTTCCCAGACAAATCATTCTGCATGAAATCAGAATGATTGAGGCCATGGGTGTCAATATTCGGACAAACAGTCCTGTTGATGCGGATTCTTTCCAGGATAAACTGGATTTAAATAAATGGGATGCCGTTTTTCTGGCGACCGGAGCTCAAGCCAGTAAAAGAATAGATGTGGACGGCATGTCTCTCCAGGAAGTCTATTGGGGCTTGGATTTTCTAAGAGAAGCCAAGGAGGGATGGGCACCCGAGGTGGGCGAGAATGTCGTAGTTGTTGGGGGCGGCAATGTGGCTCTGGATGCAGCCATGACAGCTTTGCGTCTTGGAGCGGCAAAGGTTGTTCTTGTCTGTCTGGAACAAAGAGACGAAATGCCGGCGTTTGACTGGGAAATCACAGAAGCGGAAAAAGAGGGGATCGTTCTTCAACCAGGTTGGGGGATAAAAAAAATATTTGGAGATGGCACGAGTGTGTCGGAGGTGGAGCTTATGGGCTGTGCCTCTGTGTTTGACAAGGATGGCTATTTTTGTCCCGTCTATGATGATTCGAATACAACAAAAATCAAGGCCGACAGTGTCATTTTAGCCATAGGACAGAAACCGGATATCAACTACCTTCCTCCAAACAGTGGTATACAAGTTTTAGAGGACGACACAATAAAAACCAAACCAATAAATCTGGAGACAAACAATCCCGGTTTTTTTGCAGGTGGGGACGCCCGGTCCGGGCCGGCTTCGGCCGTGGAAGCCATGGCTGAGGGAAGGCGGGCCGCTTCGTCGATCGACCTTTTTTTAGGAGGCCGTGGATTTGATGAAACCCGGCAGGAAAAGAGATTTTTTGATAAAGGGCTTCTGTGGCGAGGCCGGAAAGAAAACTTTTATACTCGAGATAGGGTCGATATGGCCGAGATCCCAGTGTCAGAGCGCATTGAATCTTTTGCCCTGCCTCTGCTCGGGTATAGTGCGGGAGAAGCACAAGCTGAGGCCGACAGATGCTTGAAGTGCCACCTGAGGTTTCTCCTCTCACCCGTGGTGCTTCCCCCGGAGAAGTGGCTTGATTTTTCCCGGGAAAACATCGATCAAGTCCCGGAAAGCGAAGGGGCTTTCCAGCTCCTGGATAAAAACAAGAACATCATCTTTATTTTAGGGACGCCCAACATGCGGAAGGGCTTGATGGAACAGGTAGCCTCTTTGCCGGAAGCAAAATATTTTATGGTTGAAGAAGATCCGATGTACACCAAGAGAGAGAGCGAGCTCAACCAGCAGTATTTGCAGAAACACGGCCGGCTCCCTTCTGGAAATGAAGACGTCGATGATCTTTTTTAAAGGAGGTGTAAAAATGAGAAAGCGACATCTCAATTGGATTGTTTGTATGACAGTTCTTCTGTTCCTTCACTCTTTTGTATACAGCCAACTCCAATTTGACAAATCAGAGTATGAGGCAAGACGCCAAAATCTAATGGAATTTATACCGGATGGCATTGCCATTATTCGCGGAGCGGAGCTTCCCGGCAGTTATATGGAGTTCTATCAGAATAACGACTTTATGTATTTTTCAGGGGTAGAAATTCCCAACGCAATTCTCATCATCGATGGGAAGAGAAAAGAGAGCACGCTTTTTTTTACAATTTCCGAAAGCTCTGCAAGGAATGAAGGAATCCCTTTCGATCTTGTGAGAAATCCCAGAGAGGTCACAGGAATCGAACTAGTGCGTCCTATTGAGAGTTTTACTTCTGCGTTGAACAGTTTGAGTTCACAAGTGAGTGTGTTTTATACCTCCTTTAAGCCGGAAGAGTTGATGCGTGAATGCACAAATGAGAAATTTCGTGCTCGACAAAGGGACATGACCCTCAATGAATGGGACGGAAGACTGACAAGGGAGCTCCAATTTGTCAAACTCCTTAAAGAGCGATTTCCTATGGTTGAGGTTAAAGATTGTTCGATGAAATTTTGGGAATTACGGGTTATCAAATCACCTGCAGAAATCGAGCTTATGCGGAAAGCTGGTAAAATTGCCGTCAATGCTCATATCGAGATGATGAAAGCCACCCGGCCCGGGATGTATGAATATGAATTGGCTGCTCTCTTTGAATATTATTGCAAAAAAGAGGGTGCCCAGAACCTGGCCTATTATGCCATAATCTGTTCAGGCCCCAATCATCCCTATTTACATTATTATAAACACGACCGCCTGCTTGAGGATGGAGATTTTTTGGTCATCGATGTAGGCCCTGATGTTGGCTATTATGATATTGATATCACGGTCTCCTATCCGGTGAATGGCAAATTTACACCGCGGCAGAAAGAAGTGTTAGAGGCAGCCAATGCTGTTCATGAGGCTAACATGATGGTGTATCGCCCCGGTCTCACATTAGAACAGTGTAGGAAAGAAGTTGCGGAGATCCTGAAAAAACAGGGATTTGATCTTTCTAAAGATTATTTTAAGAAGATGCGGGGTGGCTTCGGTCATTATGTCGGCATGGCGATCCACGACGTAGGCCCTCGTCTCACTGTCCTAAAGCCGGGTATGGTCATTGCTAATGAGCCCCTTGCCGTCTGGGCTGAGGAAGAGTTGGGTGTCCGGGTTGAAGACACCATTCTTATCACTGAGGATGGATGTGAAAACCTGACGGCGGGTATTCCCCGTACGGTTAAGGACATTGAGGCAATGATGAAGAAGGAGGGCGTGGTTTAGGTCACTCCGTTCGAATGGAATCAGTGGGATTTGTAAGAGCTACTTTGACAGCTTGAAAGCTGACCGCTTTCATAGAAGATCATAAAGTTATCGACAAAATTA